>JBEKYB010000001.1:0-21745 GCA_049511435.1 Nitrospirota bacterium
TATGACGCGAGTACCGCCGGCAGCCTTAGCGCCTTAGACAGGAATTCGCCGGACGCCTTAAGCGGGGACACGGCCTCAAGTACTCGCACGTACCCGCCGTTTCTTAGTTCCAGCGGTCCAAGCGCCGATATTACGGCCTCCAGGATTTTAGTTTTCGAATAGCCTCCGGCCATATTGGCTCCCCCCTAGAAGCCTTCCATAGTATCCCGCGAAAACTCTCTCTCACTGGACGTGAATTGAGGGCCGGGCTCCGGCGCCTCGATCCGGAAAATCCCTTCTGCCAGCTTGGAGAGGAGCTGATCCGCATTATCGTAGCTTTGGCTCACCTCCGGCGGGACTACCCCGGTCCGCTGGTACAGATAATAGACGGCGAAGTCCGCGGTAAGCTTCTTGACCACCTCACGCGGGTCCGTTAATGGAACCTTGTAAAGCAGCGACAAGGCGCAGTCCACCACGGACTGGGCGGAGGAGATTGCCGCCTCCACCCTGTCCGCGTTAACCGAGCCAGTCCCTTCGTCGTCTGTCAGACGGATTAGGACTTCCTCGGGTAGTTGAATATCGTTAGCCGTGATATACATATCAGACCGTGCCGTTGCTGCCGTATGCGAGCTGCCAAAGCCCATACCCCGCGTTGTCCCTGGAGTCCACGCCGAAGACGAACTCCTTCTTCATGAACACGCTCTCGTCATCCGGGTTGTCCTTCGTGACGAATACCGGAGCCTTGCGCCTCTGGAAGATAAACGGGTTGACAGGCTTCTTCGTATCGAAGAGGTACCATGCCGTGGGGCTGCCGGAGAGGTACGGGGCGACGACCAGGTCGGCCGAGCTCTTGTAAACGTTGGAGGAGCCGTCCGCGTCTACGTCCTCGTTCAAGATTTCCAGCGCCGCCTTCTCTAGCTGGGGCGGGACGACGAGCATATCCGGTACCACGTTTATAGGATTCCCCTGCTCGTCAAGGAGCGACATCATCGATGCGCGGGCGGCTGCGTAGCTGTCGGAGTCAAGGACGGCAGTGCCCATGTTGGACTGAGTGACGCTGCCGGTAGGGTGCGCAGCACTGAAGAACGGCATGCCGTCATAGCACAGGTTGGCGAAACCGCCGCTGAGGAGATTGAAGACCAGCTCGTCCGGGTGAGTCGCGGCGGCGTCGGCCAAGGCCCTGACCATCGGGGTATATATACCGACGGCGTCGTCCTCGATGTCGTTTCTGTCCACCGCCACTGTCACCTCCCAGTCGAGGTTATGTATGGTATACGAGTAGGCCGAGAGGTTCTGGATGACCCGCTCGCCCAGCCATTCGCGCATCCTGGGTACGCGCCCGAGCCAGTTGTACTGCTCCTGGCGTGAGCTTGACGGGACCTCCGTAGCGATACGCGGATATAAGGCGTCTGTCGTCTGAAAGACGTCCTTGAATATGGCCGAGAAGCCCGTGTACAGGGCTGAAAGGTTTGCCTGGTTTATTATCATTTACTCCTCCTTTTGTTTACAGTTGTATGTCCACGAACACGCTCGTCGCCGAGTTCACCTCCGAGACGGTTCCGCACGCGACGTGGTTGGTCGAACCGGCGCTCAGAGCCACGGTCTGGTCGTCTTCCGCGTAGATCGCGGCGCCCACGTTGGCAAGTGTCATCCCGGCTGTGGAAAATTCGAAACATCCCTTGCGCCATACCTCGACCATTACCGCTCCGCTTGCGCCGTTGGTATTATGGACATGGCCGCGGCTCACGCCGACGAACGTCAATCCGGCCGTATCGGCGGCCGGGACAGCATACCCGTCTGTCCCGATGCAGACCATGCCGCCCGCATAGATGACTACGCCTCCCTTTACAGGGTAGACGGCATAGAGACCCTCTTTCATTACCGTATTCCTGTCCTTAGTTAATGCCGACATTAAGACCTCCTTTAGTTAAGTGTTTATTGCAATCCCGCGGAATTCTGCAAGTTAAACTTGAAGACCGGCTTCTTAACCCCCTGCCCGAAATTCAGCTCGGTCAGCGGCCGGATGAGGTCGCGGTTGACAGTCCGCTCAAGCGCCCTGGCGTCCGCGCGGACTATATCCATCCGCACCCCTTCGTGTACCTTCCCCGCGGCATAGCTCCCGCTGGAGCCGACATCGGTTGTCAGAGTCTGGCCGAGCACCGCCTTGGAGACCTCTTTGTTCATCAGGTCTATCATTTCTCCGTACGGAGAGGAGCCTGTGCCTCCCTTCGCGGCCTCGATGAACTGGATCCTGGTATTCTCGGATATTATGCCGGCCGCGTCGCTCCCGAGCTGGGTCACCGCCTCTACCAACGCCTCCTTATCCTCCTTCGAGGCCGAAGGCGCATAGACTCCGAGCCTTAGCGGCATCCCGAAGACCTCGCAGAAAGCAACCCAGTCCTTGAGTGCATAGTTCTTGAATAGATAAACCCATGAGAGCACCCTCAACAGCCCTCCACGCTCCGGGATGTCCGCACCGGCCCGGTACAGGTGTACCATGAACTTATCAGGCAAGAGCGGCACGCCGAACTCCGGCTCATCGTCCGTCAAAAGACGCGGCGGACCGGAGCAGCCGTCCGGCCCCATGAACGTGAACCTCTTCTGCGGCCGTTTCCTGAGCTCACGTGGTATTATTTTTCCTGCCTCTATGTCCCACATTATCTCTGTTACGGAAAAGCCCTTGCCGACCGCGTCCAATAGATCCGTGAGCGCTTCCTCAAAATTCCAGATGCCGGAAACCACGTCCTTTGCGAAGCTCGCGGCCTCCTCACCGCCCGGCGCTCCGGGCAGTATGTCCCAGTCGCTCCCGGAGACGGCGAGCTTGCGGGTCTGGAGGCAGGAGAAGAGATGCGCGTCTTTCTCCTCCATCTCGGAGAAGAGCTCCATCTGCAGCACCAGGTCCCCGGCGTCGGCCGCTCGCAGGATATTCGTAAGCCGCCTTGGAGACAGACCTGCCGATGGGTACGCGGACCTGCGGTCCCTTATGCTTGCCGCGGCCACCTCGCATGTTATAGCTTCGTCTTTATTTATCATGGCCGCCCCTAGGAGAGCACGTGCTTGTGGAATAACCCGTCGTCTATCCCCAGGAGCCGGTTGACCATCCTCTGCGGATGGTTTATCGGTTCCGCCTGCCTTGCCTCCCGGCCCTTGACCGGCGACGATGCGTATGCCTTGCCGGCGAACTCACTGAACCCTTCGGGGTCCGCCGACGCGTATGCCTTTGCCCAGGAAAGGAGCGCCGGGCTGATCTTCCCGGAATACAGCGCCTCGTCCACCATCTTCTCGACCCGCGCCTGCTTAAGCGTCTCCTTCAGCGCCAGGTAGTCGGTCTCCGGCACCAGGCCCTCCGGCTCCGCCAGCCTTGAGAGCTTCGCCTCCAGCTCGACATGGCCTGCGCCCTCGGGGAGTCCCAGAAACTTCAGCACGCTCAGGCACATCTTCTTATACTTGGCCGTCTCTTCCGCATCCGCTTCGGCAATCGCCTTTGCAGAGTTTACAACGGGCGCCATGCCGTCTATCGCCGGCATGTTTGTGAGGGCGACGCCAAGAAGCTCGACGGCGCGTCCGTCGTCTTTCCGTATCAGCACCACGGGCGACAGGTACCGGTACTCGCGGAGCTTAAGGTACTGCTGCGCGCGTTCGGTCCACTGCACTTTGGCCCAGAGTCCATCTTCGCCCCTGTCTTCGAGCTCCTTGACCCAGCCGGCGGCCGGCGCCTCGGCGCCCGAGAGGCTTTGGTGTTCGTAGTCTATGACCAGGTCGGTCGCGCTTTCCGAGAAGGCGGCGATTATCAGCTGAATCGCCTCCGCGTCCACAAGGAATTTGGTCTTCCCCTTGGGGGCAACCTCTCCGGACGGCAGGACCTGCACCTCGTCCGGCACGTCTCCCGCGCTAAGGTCCTGCGGGAGCGTAAAGCTCAGCTTTTCTGAAAGTTCAGTCAATTCATACCTCCTTTAAAAACCCTTGGTAAAACTTTTGCGTATGCCGGTGTACTCGACCCTGGACGGCGGCCGTATGGGGTATTCGTATTCGATGAAGTACCCGATTGCGTCCGACATATGCTCCGCCCCGGCGGACTTATCGATGGCGGAGCTTCCGGGCTTGAAGCAGGTCTGCTCGAAAGAGCGGATAGTCTCCCTGCACTTCCCGGAGACGTAAAGCCCGGGTCTCCCCGAACCGTCGATCAACCTCCTGTTGACGGCGTTTATCCTGTCCTTCACGAATGGAGAGGATGTCCTCGCCCGGACCTCGAACCCGTGCGCCATCAGGATTGCGAAATCCGATGGCGCCTCGGGTGTCCCGGCTGTCTTTCGCGCGCGGCCCGTCGGGTCAGGGTATGCGATAATCGAGACATCGCCGTACCTTGCCCTGGCCTCGCGGCAGAGGTCATATGTGCCCGAGGCCGGGATGACAATCTCGTCCACGACATGGACATCTCCGTCTTTCACCTGCACCGCCGCCGCGTGGAGCGGGTCAACGTTGAAGTCAATGGCCAGCTTGAGCGGCAGGGCCGGGTCGTAAGCGATGTCGTCCCTGACGTGCTTATTGCGGTCGAAACGGTACACGCGTCCCGCCGCCGGGTTCACGAACTCGCCCATCAGGTACTGTCTCGCCATCACAGGGTCATATGCAGCCGCAAGGTCCTGGGCGTATTCCTCCGGCAGGTAAAAGTTCTCCGTGGTCGGGGCGTAAACGGCCCGGTAGCCCCGGCGGCGCTTATCGACGAACTCATCGTAGAGCCAGTTGAAGCCCTCGGGTGTCGTCGTTATGAAGGCGCAGCGCCTTTTCGCATCCGGGTGCCTGACCCTCGATATCGCCACGTCCCATGCGGCCTTGGTTATGAGCGCGCCCTCGTCTATCCCCACCCATGCGAGGTTTGGCCCCCTGAGCCTGTCCGGGTTTTCCGCGGAGCGGAATATAATCTTCGAGCCCCACGGCATTAGCATCCTTTCGTCGGATGCCCTGTAGTTGTACTTTATATCCGCACGGTCAAGTATCTCCCGGAGCGCAGGCAGCGTCGCGTCATTCAGCATCCGGTAAGTCGGGGCCAGCATCATCCCCGTCAGGCCGCGGTTGATTACCGACAGCCTTATGGCCTCATGGCAACCCGCATAGGTCTTTCCGGAGCCGTATCCGCCGATGTAGGCCTTGAACTTCGACCTTGAGTCGTGGAACTTCTTCTGGGCGGGCAGCTTCTTGTAGCCGATGCCTATCTCCCTGAGGCTCAATCGAGGCTCTCCTTATCCTGGCCGTCGTCTACCCAGCGCACCATGATCTCGTCGGGCCAGGAGTCTCCGCCTATTGCTCCAGTCAGGCCCAAGACCATCCTCTCACCGACCACCGCATCCTTATACGCCGAGATGAGGGATTTCATGTCGCCCACCTTGACGGCGGACTTGCCGCCTTCTGCCATGCCCGACTTTTTCAGCTCTGCGGAAATGGCGGAAAGCGCCCTCAGGGCCGCGTTCTGGAACCTCCTGAAGCCGGTCAGGTGCCTCTTGTTTACCATGCCGGGCTTGTTCAAATCTTCCTGCGAGATCCACATGTTTTTATCTCCGGTTATGCCACATTCTCAATGAACCATGCCGGCGGCTCGAGGACCTCCATCCAGCGCCAGCCGTCGCTCCTGTAGGTCAGGCCAAGCTTGTGCTCCGACCACAAAAGCCCGTCTCCCGCGTCTTGTACGTAGATGCACTCTCCGCAGATGGGGCAGCGCATGCCGATAAAACTTCTAAACAACGCTTCATTGCCGCAGCGGCTGCATGATAATTTTTTCATCTCCCGCCTCCCGGTGTTGTTTCTCTCTCTATAAGATGTGATTTTTGGGCGGGTAGTAGCTTCCTTCTTATAGCATCCATGCGGTCCCGCAGCGAGATGCGGGATATTTTCAGCCTCTTGGCCGCCTCCCTCTGCGAGACCCCTGCGGCCATCATCATAAGGGCGTTTTTTTCCTTCTTCGTTAGCTTGCTCAGGTCGAGCTTTGGATAAGAGAAGATGATTTCGCAGTGCCGCCAGTCGGTAAAGGAACGGCTCTCGGCCATCTCGCCTAATCTGTCCGGCTCGATGTTTACCTCTAGATGGGCGTTCTTCCCCGTATCGTCCTTTGGCAGCCGACGCTCGATGTCCGGACATATTTCCCCGCACGACTTTTTCTTCCCGCAGTTCCCGCAGTTCTTCATGTCTTCCCCCCTTGCTGTTGGATGAAGGGGCCATAGTATAACCGCACCAATACCCGATAAAACTGCTAAAACAGCCAGTTGGGACGGTTTTTGTGGAATATTACCGGGAATTAATTTATGATGAAAGTTTCAGTGTGAGAGGAGTTCTCTCTTTAAGAATATTAGCGCGGCATAGGTCACAATGCATACGCATGCGCCGGAGGCGACGGCGTATGGTGTGCCTATGTAGTGGGCGGCGGTGCCGACGATCAGGTTGCCGACCGGGATTAAACCAAGAAAAACCAGCACGTATAAACTCATTACACGGCCTCTCAGCTCGTCAGGGACGTCATTTTGCAGCATGCTGTTGATGATTGCGAGTTGGGATATCATCCCCCACCCGACCACGACCAAGAGCGCATATGAGAGAAGCGGAGTCCTTGAGAAGGAAAACGCAAGAATCGCAAATGCAGCCGCGAATGCAGAAACGAATGCGGTAAGCCCCCTTCTTTTTACGCCGCGGGAGGCGATCGTGAGCGCGCCCATCATCGCGCCCAGGCCCGCCGAACCCATCAGTAATCCCAGGCCCTTTGCGCCTATATGCAGTATGTCCCGCGCAAAAACGGGCATCAGGGCTATGTACGGTATCGCGAACAGGCTTGTTATTGCAACCATGAAGATGAACGAAGACACCGCCGGTGCTCGCCTTACATAACCCAGGCCTTCCTTAAGCTCGCGCAGCATGGGACGGTGCTCGCGGACGGCCTTCTCTTCGTCGAACCGCATCATCGTCAGCATGATTATTATAGCGATATACGATGCGGCGTTGATATAGAAGCAGGCCGCTATACCGACGGCTCCGATTAATATCCCACCTATCGCGGGCCCGACTATGCGCGCACCGTTGAACATCGCGGAGTTAAGCGCTATCCCGTTAGTCAGGTCTTCCTTGCCGACCATCTCGACCAGGAAGGACTGACGGCCCGGCACGTCGAACGTGTTCACGACTCCCAAAAGACCCGCGATAAACACGACGTGCCAGACGCGGACCGCGCCCAGGCTCACAAGCACGGCCAGGAGGAGCGCCAGGAGCATCGAGAGGGCCTGCGTCACCAG
The DNA here is from genome assembly GCA_049511435.1 of Nitrospirota bacterium. Lineage (GTDB taxonomy): Bacteria > Nitrospirota > JACRHJ01 > JACRHJ01 > JACRHJ01 > JBEKYB01. The sequence continues at coordinate 7,254 of JBEKYB010000001.1, forward strand.
CAGGAGGTTCCTTTTGGAAACCCTGTCGGCGACCACTCCGCCTATCAGCACGAGGAACAGCATGGGCAGGGAGCTCATCGCCTGGACGAGCGAGAGGTAGAACGCCGAGTTGGTGAGCTTCAGGACGAGCCAGCCCTGCGCCATCGACTGCATCCATGTGCCTACAAGCGATATAGACTGGCCTATGAAGAACAGCCGGAAATTCCGGTGCCTCAGGGCGGAGAAAGTTCTGGATTTCATAAGAACAGCGGGATATAAGAACCGGGGATTATTCCCCGAGCCATTGAAAGCGAGAAAAGCTCCTCGACCGCGCGCACGCCCTCGTCGCCCAGGTCGATCGAGAAATCGTTGACATAGAGATTGATGTGCCCCTCGATGACGGAATCTTCAATCTCCTGCGCGTGCGCCTTTATGTACGACCTCGCCTCATCCCTGTGCGAGAAGGCGTACTTTACGCTCTCCCTTACCGCGGCCTCGGCGGCCGATATGACCTCCGCCCCAAGCGAGCGTTTTGCGAGGATGCCGCCGAGCGGTATCGGGAGCGTCGTCTCGGCCTCCCACCACTCGCCCAGGTCGAGCAGCTTCCTCAGGCCGTAGCCCTGGTAGGTAAACCTGCCCTCGTGTATTATGACGCCCGCATCGACCTCGCCGGCGGCGACGGCAGGCATTATCCTGTCGAACGGCATCATCGCGACGTTTTCATAGCCCGTGTCGTATAACATCAGGAGAAGATGTGCCGTGGTATACCTGCCCGGTACGGCGATTTTGCGGCCCCTGAGCTTCGACATGCTGTCATGCTTCTTCGTCACGACGAGCGGCCCGCACCCGCGGCCGAGCGCCCCGCCGCTCCGGAGCAGGCAGTAGTCCTTCCTGAGGTACGCCAGGGCATGGAACGAAACCTTGGTCAAATCAAGCTCCGCCTTCATTGCCCGCCGGTTCAGGGTCTCCACGTCCTCGAGGGACTCCGCCACGGTTATCCCCGGCGCATCAATTTTGCCGTGCGTAAGGGCGTAGAAGATGAACGTGTCGTTGGGACACGGCGAATATCCGAGTGTCAATGTTTTCATTAACTATCCTTACGTCGTCCCGGGGGACGGATTTGTAATCAAATATTCCCTGATAAATGCCGCGCTGCTCTCACAGGCCCGCTCCAACTGCCATTTCGAGCGGTCCCGGTCCTCCACCATGTTGCTTATCCCGCGTACTTCCAAAAACGGGACGCCGTACAGCAGGCATACCTGCGCCGCAGCCGCGCCTTCCATGTTTTCGCAGACAGCGCCGTAAAACTCCCGGAGGCGTCTGCCTCTCTCGGCCGTCCCGCTCACTATCGAGACGGTCAGGAAAATACCCACTTTAAACGATGCATTCCCGGCTTCGCGACGGAATACCCTGTCTGCCGCCGCCTCCAGCCTTTGCGTGTCCGAGGTCGTCTTGAAGCTGTTGTAATATCTTGAGCCGTCTGTCTCCAGCAGCGGCAGGCCCGTCTCCTCGAAGCCCTTCAGCCCATGATGGGTAAGGACTCCCAAGTCGGCATATATTTCCTCCGAGGCAGCGGCAACGTCTCCGGCCTTAAGCCCGGCACCCTCGTAGGCCCCGGCGCACCCGCCCAATATGGCCAATTCAGGGACAGACATGGAGAAAAAGGCCGCAAGGGACTGGGCAGTATTGGCCTGCCCGATGCCCGATACCAGGGCGGTGACCTTCCGCCCGCCGAGCAGTCCGCTCACACCTTCCCTGCCGGGAAAACTTTCATCCTGAGAGTTTTGCAGGAGACGGGCGAACGGCCTCAACTCCTCTTTTGTAGGGAATAGCGCAAGCACCATTAATCCAAACCTCGTTTAAAACCGCGTTCAGTATTCAAAAATAATATCATTTATCAAAGATTTATGCAAAAGAAAACCTGCCTTTAGGCCGTTGACATTGGCCTTTTATTATGGTGTAATACCCTCGTGATAGCGTACATAGGCCTGGGCTCAAACCTGGGCAACCGCGAGGAGAATATAACCCGTGCGGTAGAGATGTTAGGCCAGGTGGACGGCGTCCGGGTGCTCCGGGTTTCGCGGTTCCATGAGACCGCCCCGGTCGGCTATACGGAGCAGGGGAATTTTATAAATGCCGCCGCCGCAGTTGAGACCTCGCTATCGCCCGATGCCCTCCTTGACATCTGCCTGGGGATAGAAATAAGACTTGGGCGGGTGCGCACAGTGCATTGGGGGCCGAGGACTCTCGACCTGGATATTCTCCTTATGGACGGCCTGGTCGTGGACACGGAGAGACTGAAGATCCCGCACCCCCTGATGCACGAGCGGGCGTTCGTCCTGGCCCCGCTTTCCGAGATAGCCCCGGACGCAGTACACCCGGTCATGGGGAAGACGGTAGCGGAACTGACAAAGAGAATAAAGAGCTGAGGGCGACCCAAGGAAATGAAACATATAAAAACAGTCGGGGAAATGGCAAAGGTCGCGGGCGAGCTGAAGTGCTCGGGACTTACCATCGGCTTCGTCCCGACAATGGGCTACCTGCACGAGGGTCATCTCTCGCTCATACGGCGGGCGAAGAAAGAATGCGACTACGCCCTAGTCTCGATATTTGTCAACCCGTCCCAGTTCGGGCCGCAGGAGGATTTTTCCAATTATCCGCGGGACATGGAAGGCGACCTCGCCAAATGCAGGCATGAGGACGTCAAGGTGGTGTTTACGCCCGAGGCGGGCGATATATACCCCGACGGGTTCAGCACGTCAATCGAGGTCGGGAAGGTCTCGGAAGGGCTTTGCGGCGCCTTAAGGCCCGGCCATTTCCGGGGCGTCGCCACGGTGGTGACGAAGCTGTTCAACATAATCAGGCCTGACAAGGCCTATTTCGGCCAGAAGGACTTCCAGCAGACCCTTGTGGTCAAGAAGCTGGCGGCCGACCTGAACCTGCAGACGGAGATTGTCGTGGCGCCTACCGTGCGCGAGCCGGACGGCCTTGCGATGAGCTCGCGAAACGCCTATCTGACCCAGCAGGAGAGGGCCGCGGCCGCGAAGATATACCGCTCGCTCGCTTCCGCCAGGAGCCTCCGCGAATCCGGCGAGAGGAGGCCGGATGTCCTGGAGCAGAAGGTCCGGGGCAGCCTTACCGAGGAGCCGCTTATAAAGGTCGAATACGTCTCAGTGGTGGACCCTGAAGGCGACAAAATATTGAGGAACGTGCGCGACGGGGCGGTAATAGCCGCCGCCGTAAGGATTGGCAGGACCCGGCTGATAGACAATATAGTCATTTGAACGGAGTAATAAAGTGCTAAAACCCATAACAACAAACGCCGACGTAAAAGAGCTTATCGACCTCCTGGAAGTCGCGAAGCTCGTCGTTTCTACTCTCGATCTGGACCAGGTGCTCCAGGCGATACTGAAAAGCGCCCTTAAGCTTACCGGGACGAGCGCGGGCAGCATCGCCCTCTACAACAACCACTCGAAGGAACTCGAAATACACGCCCACAGGGGGCTCAGCGAGGGCTTCATAGGTAACACCAAGTGGAGCGTCCGGCCTGGCGGGCTTACGGAGAAGATACTTAATTCCAGCAAGCCGACCGTGATATCAAATACCACGAACAAGAAGTTCTTCACAAACCCCCTTGCGCTAAACGAAGGCATAAAGTCGATGGTATGCGTCCCCCTTAAGTTCAAGGACGACATAATCGGCATACTCTACGTGGACGATTTCACTCCGCGCAAGTTCCATGCGAGCGAGCTCGGGCTTCTCTCGATACTCTCGTCCTTCGCGGCCATGAGCATAGACCACGCGAAACTGCACGCCAGGACAAAGAAGATGGCGTTCACCGACAGCCTGACGACCCTCTACAACCACCGGCACTTCATGGAGCGGCTCGACTCCGAGCTCTTGCGGGCCGGGCGCTATGACGAGAGCTTCTCGCTAATGATGATTGACATCGACGATTTCAAGAAGGTGAACGACTCGCACGGGCACATATTCGGCGACAAGGTGCTGCACCACCTGGGAGTGGTTTTAAGGTCTTCCGTCAGGGAGACCGATACGGCAGCCCGGTACGGGGGCGAGGAGTTCGGCGTGCTGCTGCCCAAGGTATCTTCGGAGCGGGCGGCGGTGATGGCGGACCGCATACGGAAAAGGATACGGACAAAGACCCTGAGCCTCATGCGCGGCAAGGACCCGCTTACCGTCAGCATCGGCGTCTCTAACTACCCCGCCGACGGGAAAAACAGGATAGACCTCATAAGGAAGGCCGACAAGGCGCTTTACGAGGCAAAGAAGCGCGGCAAGGACCAGGCCGTGGAGTACCGCGAGCTGAAGAAGGCAAGAATTGACTGACCTGATCAAGATACTCCTGGTATTCGTCCTCATTATCTGGCTTTTGAAACTGAAATGGAACCTGGGCGCCGTCATGCTCATCGGGGCGGCCGCGCTCGGACTCCTTACCGGCCTCCATCCCCTCGAAATCATGAAGATCACCTACCGCTCCGGCATAAAACCCGCGACCGTATCCCTGATAGTCGCGCTTGCGCTCATCATGGTCCTCGAGAACATCCTCCGAAAGACCGAGACCCTGAAGAAAATGGTGGACTCGCTTCGCGGGCTCGTCGGCGACCCACGGATGGTCATGGCGCTGATGCCCGCGATAATCGGTGTCCTGCCGTCCGCGGGCGGCGCGTACTTCTCCGCGCCAATGGTGAAGGAGAGCGCCGGCGGCTCCGGGGTTACCCCGGAGCGGATGAGCTTCATCAACTACTGGTTCAGGCATATATGGGAATACGTGTCTCCATTATACCCTGGGTTCATCCTGATGGCGGCCGTGGCGCACGTCCCGATGGGGAAGATGTTCATGTACCAGGTCGCCTTCCCGTTGTCCGTCCTCGGCACGGGGGCGGTATACGCCTTCCGGGGGGTGAACTTAGGCCTAACCAAAGGACACGGGAATAGCCGAGTCAAGGACATAAAAACGCTCGCGCTCTGCTTCAGCCCGATACTCGCGGTAATGCTGCTGGTGATGGTGCTGAAGATGGATATCGCGGTGGCTATGGTGATAGTGGTGGCGGGGCTGTTCCTGTTCTTCCGCTACTCCCCCTCAAGGATTTGGGCGACCCTCAAGGAGAGCCTGTCGTGGAAGACGCTCCTGCTGGTGCTGGGCGTAGAGATATTCGGCGGGATAATGAAGGGCTCCGGGGTGGTTAACAACCTGCCGCAGTTCTTCCGGTCAGCGGGCGTGCCCGTGGTGCCGATACTCTTCGCCGTGCCGTTCCTGGTCGGCCTCATTACCGGCATATCGCTTGCGTTCGTAGGCATGACCTTCCCTATGCTCCTGCCGCTCATCGGCGGATCTAACCCGGACCTGCCAATGCTGGCGTTTGCGTTCGCCTCCGGTTTCGCGGGCATGATGTTCTCACCGCTCCACCTCTGCCTGGTACTGACCAAGGACTATTTCAAGGCTGATCTCTGGCCGATATTCAGGATAATGCTCATACCTGAGGCTATTGTGGTTGGCGTTGCAGCGACGCAGATGCTGCTGCTAAAGGGGTGACGGAGCGTTATTCCTGAATCATTAATGGGGGCAATAGGGTATTATTTTTGAGATATCACAGTGGAATGTTGAGGTGGCCCGTCCTTTGGGCCGCTCAACGTTTATGGAAGGTTTGATGGCTCATAAATAATGACCCATTTGCCCCCATTATCCGTAAAGTTTCCTCAGCATCTTGTCCAGTCTTGCAAGCGGAAGACCCACGACATTGAAGAAACAACCGTTTATGCCCTCGACGAATAGCGCCGCCCGGCCCTGTATGCCGTAAGCGCCCGCCTTGTCCATCGGCTCGCCCGAGCTCACGTATTCCTGTATCTCGCCGGGAGTAAGCTCCCGGAAGCGCACCTCCGTCACCTCGACCCCCGCTTCCAGCTTCCCGGTCGCGGCGTCAATGAGCGCGATTCCGGTCATCACCCTGTGAGTCCCGCCGGAGAGGAGTTTCAGCATGGATGCCGCATCCTCCGGGGAATGCGGCTTACCGAGCATCCTCCCATCCGCGACGACTACCGTATCCGCCCCCAGGACTGCGCCTGAGGTATGCCTGAACGCCGTCTTTTTCACCTTATCAAGTGCAAGCCTGATGACGTGCTCCTCAGGGCCTTCGCCCGGAAGCCCCGATTCGTCCACATGGGCGGGGTCCACTATAAAGTCGAAACCGGCCTGGCCCAAAAGCTCTCTTCTCCGCGGGGAAGCGGAGGCCAGTATCAGTAAGGGATATGTCATTGGCTATGACGCAAGGAAATCGTTTACCGCCGAGTTGAACTCTTCAGGCCGTTCAATATACGGGAGATGGCCCACGCCCTCCAGTACCAGGAGCTTTGAGCCGCGTATCCTCTCATGGAAAACTTTTGCATAAGATACCGGTACGACGCGGTCTTCACGTCCCCATATAATGAGAGACGTGGCCTTAATATCCGACAGCCTTTCCTCGACATCAGTCCTGAACCCGCCCGCGCTATGGATGGAGAGTATAGTCTCCACGCCCTTTGTCAGCTCGTCAACCGCATCGAACCCCTGCACCAGGGGCGAGGGGATATTCGAGTAATATCTCTCAAGTTCCTTTATCACCCGGTCCACGGACATCGGCGGCTCTTCCTCGTGGTACACTCCCGCCGGCGAGACCAGCACGAGCTTCCGGAGCTTTTCCGGATAATCGACGGCGAACCAGCAGGCAACCCAGCCGCCCATCGAGCTCCCGGCCAAGAATATACGCCTGATGCCCAGCGAGTCAAGGAATAAAGAGAGGAACTTCTCGTAGCCGCGCACGTCCCTGATATCGGGGAAGCGGGCCGAACCGCCGAAACCCGGCAGATCCGGCGCTATTACCCAGAAATTCTCCGAGAGCGGGCCGAACTGTCTGTGCCACAGCCTGCCGGTCGCTCCGGCCCCGTGCAGGAGCACGAGCGCGGGCCCTTCCCCGGCCTCGTAGTAGCGAACAGTGCGGCCGCCAACAATGATATCCTTACGTTCCATAGCGAAAAATAGAGAGCGGGCGGAAGGGTCGCTATTTCCGAGGCATCATAGTGGAGTGTTGAGGTGCCTGAATTTGGCGCTCAACGTTTACGTAACGTTTGATGACTCGGAAATAGCGACCCTTCCGCCCGCCTCGCCCTTTGTTATTTATTCAGTACCTTCGCCGCCTCTTTGGCAAAATAGGTCAGGATGATGTCCGCCCCCGCCCGCTTGATGCTGGTGAGCGATTCCATCATGGCGCGCTGTCCGTCCATCCACCCGAGCTGCTCGGCGGCCTTTATCATCGAGAACTCTCCCGAGACGTTGTATGCCGCAATCGGCAGGTCGCACGACTCCCTGAGCCTGTAGATAATGTCCAGGTACGGGAGCGCGGGCTTGACCATTATTATGTCGGCGCCCTCGTCGATATCCAGCTCGGCCTCCCTGAGCGCCTCCCGCGCGTTGGCCGGGTCCATCTGATGGCTCCGCCTGTCGCCGTGGGCGGGAGTAGACTCCGCGGCCTCGCGGAACGGGCCGTAGAACGAGGACGCATACTTCACGGCATACGACATTATGGGCGTGTCGCCGTACCCGGCCCCGTCCAGGGCGTCCCTTATAGCACCGACCCTGCCGTCCATCATGTCTGAAGGGGCGACGATATCCGCGCCCGCCTTCGCATGCGAGAGGGCCTCCTTGCACAAGAGTTCCACCGTCGGGTCGTTCAGTATCTCGCTCCCCTTCAGCACCCCGCAGTGGCCGTGGTCGGTGTATTCGCAGAGGCAGACGTCCGTCACCACGAGCAGTTCCGGCACATTGTCCTTTATAGCGCGCACCGCCTGCTGCACGATACCGTCGTCGGCATACGCCTCGGAGCCTTTCGCGTCCTTCTTCTTAGGTATGCCGAAGAGCAGGACGGCCGGGACGCCCAGGGACTGAGCCTCCTTGCAGTCTTTTACGATATTGTCCACCGACTGCTGGGAATGTCCCGGCATCGAGGATATGGCCTTTCTGACGCCCTTGCCGTGCGTGACGAACAGCGGGTAGATGAAATCGCTTGGGGAAAGCGTGGTCTCGCGCACCATCCTCCTCATCGTCTCGCTCACGCGCATCCTGCGAGCGCGGTACTGGGGATAGAACATTTAGTCCTCCTGTTATGTCAGGTGAAATAGGCGTTATTTTTGAGCCATCAAACGTTTCGTAAACGTTGAGCGCCGAAACGCCGGCACCTCAACACTGCACTGTGATGGCTCATAAACTAAAGCCTTTTCCAGCTAAGTCTCTTAATGGACCGTCTGCGTAATTTTCGCCACCTGCGCGGGCACGGGCGCCTGGATCTCTCCGAACGTCCGCTCATAAGCCGATATGTTCTCGGCAAGCGCGGCCAGGAACTGCTTCGCGTGTATCGGGTTCGTTATGATGCGCGCCCTGACTGTCGCAGCCTCTTTCCCCGGTAGCGCCGCCGCGAAATCGAATATGAACTCGTTAGCGTTATGCACTATGCTGGCGACGTTGGAATACACTCCGCCCTCGATATCAGGACGTATCTCGAACGTGAGGGACGGCTGCGCGGGCTTGGGTTTATCTGCCATGGTATCTCCTTTTTCAGCAGCAGGTGCCTTCTTCACCGTGGTCGCCGCAGCCGCATGAGGATGCCTGGCCGCTGTCCTTCACGATGAAGCCGTGGTCGTCCAAGAAATCTATCTCGCAGCCGTTCATCAGCTCCGATGTGCCGTTGTCGAAATAGAAGGTCACGCCCTGCTTCTCCATGGACATATCGTCCGCCTCGCCCCCTGGGACCAGATCCATTTCATAGCTCTGGCTAGGCCCGCACGAGCAGCAGGACTTGGACATTATGGCCTTTATCTTGACTCCCAGGCCCTTGTTTTCGTCCACGTCCAGCACCTTCTTGAACTCGCTAAGCGCCTTTTCGCTAATCTCCATTACCATTTCTCCTTCTTGAAATAATCGGTTAAAGCGAGGAAAAGCGCGTCTACCGTGTAATCGGCCGGGACCACCCTCACCGGGAGCCCCGCCTCCTCGCATGTCTTTGCCGTCACCGGCCCTATGCACGCGACCGTTATACGGTCGAGATAGCCCTTAATATCTTCCCCCGCAGCCTCCATGAAATTCCTGACCGTCGAGGAGCTGGTGAAGGTTATTACCGTCCGGGCCGCCCCGCCCAGGGTTTCCTTGAGCTTTGTCCGGTCGATCTCCGGTGCGACGGTGCGGTACGCCACAGGGGCCTCGACCGTCGCGCCCTTCTCCCGCAGCCTCTCGGCTATAACCTCCCTGGCCCCTTCCGCCCTCGGGTAAAGGAACCTCTTGCCCTTGATATCCCGTCCTTCAAGGGCAGCCAATATCCCTTCCGCCTTGAACTCTTCCGGTACTATGTCCGGCTTCAGTCCACTTGCTTCGAGCGCCGCCGCGGTTTTAGGCCCCACGGCGATAATACCCAGCCCTTTCAAATCCCCGGCCTTTCCACCAAGCTCCCCGAGGCGGTTGGTGAAGAACAAAAACGCATTGACGCTGGTGAAGATGACGTAATCGAAACCGCCCAGCCGGCCGATTGCACCGTCGAGCGGGCCGTAATCCTCAGGCGGCACGGTCATTATTGTCGGGAACTCCACCACCTCCGCACCTGCGGACTCGAGCATCCGGATAAACCCGCCTGCCTGTTCTGCCGCCCTGGTAACTATTACCTTCACTCCGGAGAGCACCCCCACGGCGGAAGTCATTCGGGCCTCATTTCCCGCCGCCCGTCTCGGTCGCCGGGGCCGCAGGCGTCGTCTTCGTCTCCGTGGCCGCGCCGGTACTTGTCTTACCGGCATTGGCCGGAGGCTCGGCGATTTTCAGCTCGTCCTTCGCCTTCTTGAATAAGCCGGAGATGTCCTCCGGGTACTCGCGCGGGAAGAACTCCTTGTTGTAATATTCGACTTTTTTATCGAGCGCTTTATCGCGGGTCAGGCCCTCCTTGACCTCGGCGAACGCCTCGTCCCGTTTCCCCAGGCTCTTATAAGTGACGGCGGAGATGTAGTTCGCAAGTGCGCTGGACTTATCCAGGGACTCAGCCTTCTTGAGGTTCGGGAGCGCGTCCTCGTACTTCTGCTGGGCAAAGTACACGATACCCAGTTTGATAAGGGCCATCGTGTTGTCAGGCGACTCCTTAACCTCGTACTTCAGCTTATCCTCAGCCTTGTCGACATCCCCTTTGATGAAGTAGGCCCAGCCCAGGTCCCCGCTGATGATTTTGGGTTTTACGCCGCTGGCGAGGGCATCTTCTCCGGTCCTTATTATCGCGTCGTTCATGTGCATGTCGTAATAGACGCCCATCAAGGCGACGTAAGGCCTGGCGTCCTGCTTTCTCAAAGCTATCGCGGCGTTATATTGGTCAATGGCCTTTACGCTCCTGCCCAGCGCCTCGTAAGCCTGGCCGAGCATCATATGAGTATTGAAGCTTTTATTGTCATAGGCGAGCACCTTCAGGAAATATTGCTCCGCCAAATTGTAATTCTCATGCTGCATGGCATATAGGCCGTGAATAAAGTTCTGGTCGGCCTCTTTTCGGGCTGCATCCTTAGCCGGTTTCGGTTCCTGCTTTGAAACCCCCGAAGTAGCCGCGCAGCCGCAGACGAAAACGGATAAAACCACCAGGAAAAGAACCAGTAACCTCCTGAACATCCCCTACCTCCTCAATAACCGGTTATCTCTTTGCCGTACACTTCTTTAAGTATCTCCCCCGCGCCGCGCGAGAGCAAGGTCTCGGCAAGCCGCCTGCCGGCCTCCTCGCCGTCTTTAACCGGGACTAAGATATGGTCTTTTATTATCCTGTCGCCGGTCACGCTCCCTACGAGGCCGGCCAGCCTCAGAATGTTCTGGCCGCCGTCTTTTATTACCCTGGCATGGGCCGCGATTGGAACCTGGCAGCCGCCTTCGAGCCTCCTGAGGAAAGAACGCTCCGCCACCACGCAGTCCCAGGTTTCCTGGTGCTGCAGCGCAGAGAGCGCGTCGTTCATGAACAGGTCGTCCCTCCTGCACTCGATGCCTATCGCACCCTGGCCGATTGCGGGCAGACTCACCTCGGGGTCGATGTACTCCTTTATGCGGTCGGCCCAGCCCATGCGCTTTATACCGGCGGCGGCAAGTATTACCGCGTCGTAGACGCCCTCCTCCATCTTCCTTATCCGGGTATCGAGGTTACCCCGGAGCTGCTCTATCTTTATGTCCGGCCGGGCCGCCAGGAGCTGGCACTGGCGCCTCAGACTGCTTGTCCCGACGGAAGCCCCTTTTGGCAGGGCCATGAACGAGGCGCTGTCCCTGGAGAGAAACGCATCCCGCGGGTCCTCGCGCTTAGTCATGCACGCAAGGTGCAGGCTCTCCGGCAGGGCGGTCGGCACGTCCTTCATGCTGTGAACGGCTATGTCTATCTCTTTCCGGAGCATGGCCTCCTCTATCTCCTTGACGAAGAGGCCTTTGCCGCCCACCTTGGCCAGAGGCACGTCTAATATCATGTCGCCCGTGGTCTTTATCTTCTCCAGGACTATCGTAACGCCGGGGTTCGTCTTCATCAGCTCGCGCTGCACGAACTCCGCCTGCCAGAGCGCAAGCATGCTGCCGCGCGTGCCTATTACTATCTTATCTCTCCTTTTCAAGGAACCTCCTTAGCATTACCTCGTTTCCGCCTCCGAGCCGCTTGCCTCCGGCTCCGCCGCCGGGGCCGACTCCTTCTCTTCGGTTATGCCGAAGAGCACCCTCGCGGTCTCTATATGGCTGCTGCCCTCGGGGTTGCCCGCGCTGTCCTTGAGCGCCACAAGCGGCGAGTGCAGGAGCTTGTTGACTATGGCCTGGGTCATGCCCTCGATGCTTTTTTTCTGCTTCTCGTTCAGCTCCCCGAGCCTGGGTAGCGTCCTCTCAAGCTCCGCCAGCCTTATCGCCTCCGCCTTCTCGCGTATGGCGACGATAGTCGGGACGACGTCTATCGAGCGGAGCCATGCGAGGAAGGTGTCTATCTCCTCTTCTATTATCTCCTCGGCCAGTTCCGCCTCCCGATGGCGCTCTTTTATGTTCGACTCCACGACGGACTGGAGGTCGTCTATATCGTAAAGGTAGACGTTGTCTATCTTGTTTATATCCGGGTCGAGGTTCCTGGGTACCGCGATGTCTATCAGGAATACCGGCCGGTTCTTGCGCTCCTTGATTGCCTTCGCCATGTCGCCCTGGCTAAGGATGTAGTGCGGGGCCCCCGTGGAGGCTATCAGGATATCGGCGTGGACCATCTCGGCGGCCAGGTCTTCGTACTTGACCGCCCTGCCCTCGAACTCCTGGGCCAGGGCGACGGCACGCTCATGGGTGCGGTTTGCGACCATGACGGTCTTGACGCCGTTATTGACCAGGTGCTTCGCCGCGAGTTCGGCCATCTCGCCCGCGCCCGCGAGCATGACCGATTTGCCGTCAAGCCTCCCGAATATCTTCCGTGCGAGCTCTACCGCCGCGAAGCTTATCGAGACGGCAGACTCCGCTATCTTGGTCTCGGTCCGTATCCGCTTGGCTACTGAGATGGACTTCTTCATCAGGCGGTTCATCACCACGCCGGTCGTCCTGCTCTCGAGCGCGTGGTCGAACGAGTCCTTGAGCTGACCCAGTATCTGAGGCTCGCCGACCATCATAGAGTCGAGGCTCGCCGCCACCCTGAATATGTGCCTCACCGCCTCCCGGCCGTGGAAGGCGTACAGGGACTCCCTGTATACATCGTCCTTCAGCTGGTGGTAGTCCAGGAAGAAATCCCTTATGCCCACGATGCCTTGTTCGGCGTCCTTGACCACCGCATACGACTCCACGCGGTTGCATGTGGACAGGATGACATTTTCGTTCACCGGCTCGAGCCTGCCGAGGCAGCAGAGCGCATCCGGGAGCCTCGCTTCGGGGAAAGAGAGCTTCTCCCGTACTTCCACCGATGCTGTCTTGTGGCTTAGCCCTACGACTACTATTTCCATATTATTTAAACGCGTGCCTGCCCGGAAGCAGTAAATTAACGCCCAGGAACGTGAATATCACTATCAGGAAACCTATGACCGCGAGGTAGGCCGCCTTCCGGCCGCGCCATCCGGCGACAAGCCTGGCATGCAGGTATGCGGCGTAAATAAGCCACGTAATTAGCGACCATATCTCCTTGGGCTCCCAGCCCCAGTAGCTGCCCCACGCGGACTCGGCCCATATCGCGCCCGAGACTATGGCGAGGGTCAGGAGCGGGAACCCGAGGGCTATCGCCTTGTACGATAGCTCGTCGAGCACGTCGAGCGGGGGCAGCATTCTGTAGAACGCCCCGGAGGTTTTATGCTTGAGCTGTCTTTCCTGAATTATGTACATATTGCTTACGCCAAACGCTATGGCGAAGGCGGCGTCGCCCAGAAAGGCAAGCGTGGTGTGTATGCCGAGCCAGCCGCTTGAGAAGAAGCCGGGCGTGGGCGCAGCCGATTCCGGGAAGGTCAGGGACGCCATGACGAGTATGAAGGCTATCGGCACTATGAAGGTGCCCAATACCCTTATCTTGACGCGATACTCGAGCACGAGGTAGATTGCCACTATCGCCCAGGCGAAGAAGGCCATCGACTCCCGGATATTGGTCATCGGGACGTGGCCGAGTTCTACCGTCTGGTATATGAGGGAAAGGGTATGGAACCCGAAGCCCAGGATGGTCGTGAGCTGGCATACCTTCCCGATGCTCTCGCGCTGGTTGATCAGGTAGAGCAGGAAATGGAACGTGGCGAGGAAATAGAAGAAGAGCGTTATGCCGAAGAGGATCCTGTTCATTTCGGCGCCGGGGCCGCCTCCTTGGGCTGGGCCGCCCTCTCCGCAAGCCTCTGCGCCTCGAGCACCTTATCTATCTCGGCCTCGGAACGCTCTATCCAGTCCCTGTAGGGGGTATAGAAGCTCCTGACCGCGTAGAAACTGCTCCTTAATGCCCGGAACGCGATAAGCGACCAGTCGTAGTCCCCGGACGACTCGAACCCTTGGCCTATCTCCCACAGCCGCTGGGCGGAGGCCGGGACGTATGAGCCGAATGGCGTGTACATGTGTATCGCCGTCTCGTAGTCGGTGATGGCCGTCTTGAGGTCTCCGCTTTTGAAGGCCTTTTCGCCGGCGATGTACTGGTTATGGCCGTAGACGTATGTCTTTACCCATACCATGGCGATAAGCACCACGAAAATCAGAAGCCCGTTCCTTATAAAACGGATTATCCTGCCCTTGTCCATTTTTACCTCAGGAGAAAAAACCGGGTACGCAGACGAGCAGCGTCCCGAGGATGGCGACGATGAAACCGGCTATTATTACGAAGGCCCCGATTACGTCGAGGGGCCTTTTCGCGTTTTGCGAGGCCCAGAAGCCCCAACCGAGGGCCAGGATGCCGACCACTATCATAATGCTGTGCAATACCACTTAAACCTCCGGAAAATGAACAGAATGTCGGAAATTATAAGGTTTTTTCGCCCCTAAGTCAAGAAAACTTTGCGCG
>JBEKYB010000002.1:0-16539 GCA_049511435.1 Nitrospirota bacterium
ATTTTTTGAGACATCGTGGTGAAGTGGCCATCTGCCCGTTTTTTGGGCGCTGGCCGTTTACGTAACGTAAAGATGGCTCACAAAATAATGCTACTACCGCCGCCCACACAAAATATTCGGCTATTAGTTGACGGAGGACGTGAAGTGGCTTGGGAATGGCATATGATAGAGGAAGAGAAGGCCCTGCGGGCGCTCAGGAAGGTGGTGGACGTCACGGCCAAAAAGCTCCGGGAGAACGACCTGGACGAGTTCGAGGCCCTCAGGCTGATGGAGATGACGCGGCACTGGGTCTCAAAGGTGTTCCCGGAGAAGCTCCAGGCATACGACGCCATATATAAACCGAGGCTTGAGAGCATCTATTACAGGCAGAACAAGGCATGAAGGACGCGAATCTCCTAGCCGCGCTCACCCGGGTGGCCGAAGGCCTGGGCATAAAAGTGAACCAGGAAAAGATAAAGAAAAACACTGGCCGCCAGCCTAAAGGCGGCCTGTGCTACGTGCACGGCGAGCCCAGGATAATCATCCATAGGGGCCTCGGGGACCACGATAAGGTACAGGTTATACTGGAAGCCCTCCAGGGCTTCGACCTGGAAAACGTGTACATCCCGCCCGAGGTGCGGGAGGCGATAGAAGGCTCGCCGCTGCTCAGACAGCCACGGTCTTAAAAATTTAATGCCGCCTTCGCGGGAAAGAACCTCAACCATCCCGGTCAGTATAAAATCTTTCCGGAAAAGCCTCGCCCGTTGTGTTATATTTAAATAAAACCTCACTAGGACGGCTTTCATTTGAAGGATTTCGTTCAAAAAATCAGCTTGTTCGGGGGTATTCTGGCGGCGGGGACGGCGGCCCTGCTGTTCGCGCTGGAAAAGGTATTCCCGCTCAGGAAACGCAGGTACCCCTTAGCTGCGCGCCTACCCGTGAACCTCGCCATGACCGCGGTTTCGTTCCTGGCCGGCTCGTTTGTCTCGAAGCTCGTCTCGCTCAGGCTGTCATACTGGGTCGAGGAGAGACAGTTCGGCCTGGCTAACGCGTTCCGTCTGCCCGCCCCCATGAAGTTCATGCTCGGGTTCCTTATGATGGACCTCTCGTTCTATTATTGGCACCGGCTGAACCACGAGGTCCCGCTCCTCTGGCGGTTCCACAACGTGCACCACGTAGACCCCGACCTTGACGTAACCACATCGTTCAGGTTCCACGTGTGCGAGGTGCTTTACTCCGCGGGGTTCCGCGCGGCGCAGGTGCTCTTTATCGGCATATCGCCGATTACGTACATGGTCTACGAAGTCGCATTCACATGCGAGACCGCCTTCCACCACAGCAACCTCCGCCTGCCCGTCAATGCCGAGCGCGCCCTCGGCAGGGTGCTGGTCACCCCCAGGATGCACGGGATACACCATTCGTGGGTCAAGGAGGAGACTAATTCCAACTATTCGATTATATTCAGGTGGTGGGATGTCCTCCACGGGACGCTGCGCCTGGGCGTGCCGCAGTCGGAGATAAACATAGGGGTGCCGGCGTATGCCTTGCCGGCCGATAACACGTTCGTCGGCCTGATGAGGATGCCTTTCGAGAGACAGCGCAATTACTGGCGCATGCCGGACGGCGGGAGGCCATCGAGGGCGGTGACGGACCCACTATTGATGCTGGAGTGAAAAATGAACACGTTCGAGGAAAAGGTTGCGGTCACAACGGGCGAAGGCCTTATGGCCGAGGACATCGAAACAATACAGGTCAACCTGGGCTATCTGTGCAACCAGGAGTGCGCCCACTGCCACGTCAGCGCCTCACCGCGCAGGGTAGAGATGATGGGCATGCATACCATGCAGGAGGTGCTTAAGGCGGCGGACCATGCCCGGCCCGCCCTGATTGACCTCACGGGGGGCGCCCCGGAGCTTAACCCGCATTTCCGGGAGTTTATACGCATGCTGAGCGGCGCGGGCCATGAAGTGCAGGTCCGGACGAACCTGACCGCGCTGATGGAACCTGGCTTCGACGACCTGCCCGGTTTTCTTAGAGACAGCAGGGTATCGCTTGTCGGCTCGATGCCCTGCTACCTGGAAGAGAACGTCCGCGCGCAGAGGGGCCCCGGCGTATACGAGAAGAGCGTCGCCGCCATAAGGGCGCTGAACGCCCTGGACTACGGCATGGACGGCGGACTCAGGCTCAGCCTTGTCTATAACCCGGGCGGAGATTACCTGCCGCCCGACCAGAAGGCCCTTGAGGCGGACTACCGGCGCGAGTTGGCCCTTCGGGCCGGGATATCATTTACGAGCCTCATCACCATCACCAACATGCCTATAGGCCGGTTCGAAAAAAAGATGAGGACGATTGAAAAAGAAGAGAGCTACCTCCGCCTCCTTACGGAGTCTTTCAACCCCGCGACACTCGAAGGGTTGATGTGCAGGCATCAGGTGAGCGTTGGATGGGATGGCGCTCTGTACGACTGCGACTTCAACCTGGCCCTGGGGCTGCCGGTCGAAATGGGCGTGCCGGGTCATATAGCATGTTTCGACGGCGAGGCTCTTTCCCGCCGCAGGATAGTAACCGGGGGCCACTGCTTCGGCTGCACCGCCGGGCGCGGCTCATCGTGTAAAGGGGCAATTGCATAACTCGGAGCATCCTGGATGAACGATTTGCCGCTGATACTGCCGTACGACAAATACAACGAGGAGCTGGTAGGGAACGTGCACCCGCTCGACTGGAAGAACCCCGAGCCCGCGCCCATGTACAACCTCGTCGTGATAGGCGCCGGCACGGCCGGGCTCGTCGCCGCGGCGGGGACTGCCGCGTTCGGCGGGAAGGTCGCCCTTATCGAGAAGCGGCTCATCGGAGGCGACTGCCTGAACTTGGGCTGCGTCCCGTCCAAGACCATAATAAGCTCTTCCAGGGTCTCGGAGGAGATACGCGAAGCGATGGGGCACGGCGTTCGCGTGATATGCGGCGCGGAGGCGGACTTCCCGAAGGTGATGGAGCGCATGCGGCGCCTGCGCGCCCGGATAAGCCGGCATGATTCCGCCGAACGCTTCAAGGAGCTGGGCGTGGACGTATTCCTTGGCGAAGGCCGCTTCACGGGGCAAAATACGGTGGAGGTCGGCGGGAAGACCTTGCGCTTTAAAAAAGCCCTGATTGCCACGGGCGCGCGTCCGTTCGTCCCGCCAGTGGAGGGACTTATGGAGGCCGGGTTCCTCACCAACGAAACCGTATTCAACCTCACCTCGCGCCCATCCAGGATTGCCGTGCTCGGCGGGGGCGCTATCGGCTGCGAGATGGCTCAGGCATTCGGGCGGCTCGGGTCGGAGGTCACGATACTCCAGAACAAGCCCCGCCTCATGGAAAAGGAAGACCCGGAGGCGTCGGATGTTATAGAGGCGGTGTTCCGGCGCGAGGGCGTGAGAATAGTGCACGGAGAGTGGGTCCTGAGGGAAATCACGCTCGATAATAAAGAGAAGGTGATTCACATCGAAAACGGCAGCCTGAAGGAGCGGATAACGGTGGATGAGCTTCTGGTCGCGGTGGGCCGCGCCCGGAACGTGGACGGCCTGGGCCTGGACGCGGCCGGCGTTAAATACGACCAGATCGCGGGCGTCCTGGTCGACGACCATCTCAGGACGACGAACCGCGACGTCTATGCGGCAGGCGATGTCTGCATGCGTTTCATGTTCACGCACACGGCCGAAATGGCCGCGCGGATAGTCATACAGAACGCGCTGTTCGGCGGGCGCCGGAAGTTCTCGGACGTGGTCCTGTCCTGGTGCACGTTCACCGACCCGGAGGTGGCGCACGTCGGGGTTTATGAGGAGAAGGTGCGGTCGCAAGGCATAGAAGTGGATACCTTCAAAATATCATTAAGCGAGATAGACAGGACCGTTATGGAGGGCGAGGAGGACGGGTTCGCCAAAATCCATGTCAAAAAGGGGACCGACAGGATACTGGGCGCGACGATAGTCGCAAGGAACGCCGGGGACATGATAAGCGAAATAACGCTCGCCATGTCAGAGGGCGTCGGTCTGAAGAGGATATCCGACATAATCCATCCGTACCCGACGCGCGCCGAGGTGATAAAAAAACTGGCGGACGAATACAACAAGACAAGGCTCACCCCCGGCATACGGAAGGTCCTTTCCCGCTGGCTCTCCTTCAAGCGCTGAGCGTATGCGGATATCGGTCATAATACCCTCGCTTAACGAGGCAGCGCATATAACGGCGGCCATAAAGAGTGCAGCCGATCGGAATTCTGCCTTTTCACCCTCTGAAATAATTGTCGCGGACGGCGGGAGCACCGACGGCACGCGCGAGGTTGCCGCCGCCTCGGGCGCGAGGGTCATCGAGGCCCCGAAAGGGCGCGCCGTCCAGATGAATACCGGGGCGGAGGCCGCCTCAGGCGGGATATTCCTGTTCCTGCACGCCGACACGCTGCTGCCAAAGGGCTACGACATGCTCGTCCGGAGCGCGGCCAGTCTTCCCGCCACGGCCGCGGGCGCGTTCACGCTGAAATTCAACAAGGCAAACAGGGGCATGACGGCTATCGAGAGCCTGGCGAACTGGCGCTCGAGGAGGCTTGGCATGCCGTATGGCGACCAGGCGATCTTCATGAGGGCGGACATATTCAGTGCGCTCGGCGGCTTCAAGGAGATGCCGATAATGGAGGATTTCGAGCTGATGCGGCGGGCCCGGAGGTTCGGGGATATCATAACCCTGCCCGTCCCGGCCCTCACCTCCGGCAGAAGATTCCATAAGCTCGGCGTCCTCCGGGCGGCGCTCATCAACCAGGCTGTTATACTGGGATATTTAGCGGGAGTCCAGCCTGAGCGGCTGGCGGAATTCTATAAAAGCGGCGATAAAGGTTTGAGCGATGTTATTTTATGAGCCATCAAATTCGCCGGAAGGCTTCCGGGCGGCCCTTAAGGCCCAGACCGTAACCGGCTCAGGTTGATGTCTCAACAATAATATCGCTCAAACCTCACGTGCCAATCAGGGGTTGAGGTTTTTCGCCTTAGAACAGGTTCATGATGCCTTCGACCGACTTCGCCTTCTGCTGCACCTCTTCCACCATCCGCTCCTTGTAACGGACGAGTTTTTTGGCCATTTCCTCGTCGAACGCCCCGATTATCTGCGCCGCAAGCAGCCCCGCGTTCTTGGCCCCCGCCTTGCCGATTGCCATCGTGGCGACCGGTATGCCGCCGGGCATCTGCACGGTGGAAAGGAGCGCGTCCAGGCCGCCCAGCGGCGGCGAGTCTATCGGCACGCCTATGACCGGGAGCGTCGTGTACGCGGCGACTGCGCCCGCAAGGTGCGCGGCCCCGCCCGCCCCGGCTATGATGACCTTAATGCCCCGTCCGGCGGCCCCCGCCGCGAACTCGTGCGCCTTGTCCGGAGTCCTGTGCGCTGAGGCTACGGTCGCCACCGACGGTATCCCTAATTCGTCCAGCACCTTTTTGGCCTCCTGCATGACCGGGAGGTCCGAGTCCGAGCCCATCACTATCCCAACAAGCGGCTTTGCCATTTCGCCTCCTCTGAAATTTATAGGCGGAATATACCAAAGTCAGCGGGTATTTGAAAGCGTTTTTTATTGCACGGCAGGTATGCTTGGATTAAAATGAGTGGAAGGAGATACTGTTTGAAAATCCACATCCTTCCCTTCGGTGCGCCCGCCTGGGAGCGCCGGAGGGAGATACTTAAAGAGATAATCCTCCGAACATCAGGGCCGCCGCACGACTTCCGGGGCGTACTCTACCTCGTGCCGAACGAGCGGCAGGCGAAAATGCTGCGCCCACTCTTCCTGGACGCGCTCCAGGAGGCGAAAGGCGCGCGTGGATGCGTCCCGCCCACCTTCTCAGTACTCAATCATTTCATAGAATCACGGGCCTATGCGGCGTCGGCGCTGCCGGTCATCGATGGCCTCACGCGGCGCCTGATAATAGAGGATATCTGCCGCGAGAGCACGTCCGACCGGTCGCTCGGGCCACTCATCGGCGAGGCGCTCGACCGGCTTTACCTGCACGAAGTGGAGGATAGCAGGCTCAGGAGGGTCTCGGAGGGGAACGTCCCCCTTGAAATCCTGGCCAAGGCAAAGACGGCCTATGAGAAATGGCTGAAGTCGCAACGCCTCGCGGATCCGGCCCGGCTAAAGGCTGCGTACCGGCCAAAACCGGGCGATTTCAAAGGTATAACATACCTCGTCCTGGACGGTTTTTATGACGCCCAGCCATTTGAACTGAGGGTGCTTAAGGCGCTTATTGAATCGGCGGCCCAGAGTTATTTCGTCCTTGAAGCGCCGGGGCTGGAAAATGAGGAAATCAGGGGCGAAGGCATGCCGTACTACGGGACGGAGGGGCTCATAGCTGCGCTCACCAACGTGCCACCTAAGGATGACGATATTGAGCGTAAAAAGGAACTTTCCCCGGTGCAACCGGTCGCGAATAATCCGTCATCCGGAGAGGGCATAGTTCCAGACAGCGTCCTATTATCCGGAAGGGGCACGGCTCCCGACGAATTATTATACGCTGTGTCCGGCGCGGCATTCGGGATGAAGACTCTTAGCGAGTCGAGGACAGCCGCGGAACGCATCGCGGCCCTGCAGTCCCCGGGAGGACGGCGTAAAGTAACCGTGGCGAGCACGATTAACCCGGTGGAGGAGGTATATTTTATCGCCCGGACTATAAAGGAGGGATACGGAAGCGTGATAGCGGACCTAGACCGCGTCCTGGTGTTCTTCCCGTCGCCAGGCCGGTACCTGCCGATAATCTCCGAGGCGTTCGGGGACTACGGCATACCGTTCCACGTATCCCGCGGCCGGCCGCTTACGGAAAGCCCGGTCGCAGGCTCCCTGCTGGCACTCCTCCGTATGCCACTGGACGACTACTCGTTCCGCTCGGTGCGCAAGGTGTTGTTCTCTCCTTTAATAATTCTTTCGAAGGACGCAGGCGCCGCGGACACGCTCGACCGCATTGCGCGCAGGGAAGGCGTGTCCGGCGGCAGGCGCAGGTGGGCCGGGCTTATATCCTCGCTCGGCAACCCGTCTGAAAATGCAGAGGCGAAGGCGTATTTAGCCCGGTTGTTCCAGGTTATGGGCAGGTTCGAGGGGCCGGGGCCTTCAAGGCAACTGGCTGACTGGGCGGACGGCGCGGCCGGTCTTATCGAGGATGCAGGCATACGCGGGGCCGTCACGTCGCTGGGGACGGAGCGGCAGGAGCTGGCTTCCGCGCTAAAAGGCGTGGACGCCCTGCTCCGCGAATTAAAATATGCAAGCGCCAGGTTGAAGCGGACGGTAACCCTTGCCGACTTCGTCAGGATACTCAGGCAGTCGCTGGCGGAGAGGCTTTACAGTCCGGCGGATGCTCAGGTCGGGGGCGTCCGCATACTGAACCGGCTGGAGGTAAGCTCCGAGCCGTTCGACGTGATATTCGCCGGGGGGCTGACCGAAGGCGCCCTCCCCGAGGCGGCCGGGGACGAGGTCGTAATAGGCGAACCGGTCGCGAGGGAACTTGGGCTGCCCGGCCGGGCGGAAAGTTCTTCCAGGGACAGAAGGCTGTTCCTCCGGCTTGCCCTCGGGGCAAAGGACGTCTTCCTGACATATCCCGAGACGGACGGGGAAAGGCCCGCATCGCCATCGCCTTACATCAGGGGGCTTGAGCCGCTGATCAGGGCAGGGCTTGTCTCTCGCATCCAGAATTTCTGCAGGCCGGTGCTACCCTCGGCGGCCCTGGGGCCGGACGAGCTTATGCGCTCCCTGGCCCTGGCGGAGGGGCTTGACCCGCAATCCGCGGCGGATATCCTGGTGCTGATGCCGGATAGGCCTTCAAAAGACCTGGCGAAAAAGGCGCTTAAGTCGCCCGCGGCCGAAGCGGCCCGGCTGAAACCGCCGGACCGTAAAAAGTTCAGGGTGACGGAACTCGAGGAATATATCACCTGCCCCTACCGCTATTACCAGGACAGGGTGCTCTTAAGTGCGCCCGAATCGGAGCCGGAAGACGATATCGCGCCGCACGAGGCGGGCACTGTCATCCACGAGATACTCGGGGCCTTCTATCAGAAGTTCCCTCAGGTGACCGATTTGAACCGGGTGGAGGCGCTGGGTACCCTGACATATATCGCAAAAAAAAGATTCGCCGCCCTTCCTGAGACCTTGAGGAACCGGGAGCTGATGCGCCGTTTCACGGAGAAGACCGCCCCCAAATTCATAGCGGCCGAGGCCGCGCTCTCAAGTAGCGGCCTTAAGGTATGTCTTATCGAAAAACCGCTCACGATGACGGTGGACGACAAAGACTGCGGCGAGATAGTCATAACCGGGAAGATAGACCGGGTTGAGGTCGATAAGGAGGGGAATTTTACTGTCGTGGACTACAAGACCGGGAACTATCCCGGCGCGCCCGGCGGAAGGCCGCTTAAGGACCTCTTCCAGCTGCCGCTCTACGCGAAGATGCTCCGGGAAGACCCTTCCGGGGCTGCGATGGCAAGACCTTCGGGTTTTGTCTATTATAACCTGCGGGACAACAAGATGCGGGACGCCGTCCGCTTTGACCGGGACAGATATGCCGGTCCCGAACCGAAAAAAAACCAGCGCGGGAAATCCGCCGAGGAGATCCTGACCCTGATGGACGAATGCGCGGCCAGGGCCGTCGAGGCGGCAAAGGGCATAATGCAGGGGGATTTTCCGGCCCGGTGCAAGGTCAAGGTCATCTGCGAGACTTGCGGCTATTCGCTGGTTTGCAGGAAAGACCCGGCCGGCCCCGAGCCGGGAGAAGGAGACAAAGGTGAGGGTTGACGGCCAAGCGCGGGCGGCAAGGCCCGATAAGTCCGTGCTCCTCAGGGCGTCAGCGGGCTCCGGGAAGACGCGGGCGCTTATCCTCCGGCTGATGCACCTCCTTTTTGCAGGCGCGAGGCCGGACGAGGCGGTCGCCATAACGTTCACCGAGAAGGCCGCGGCCCAGATGAAGGAGAAGTTTTACCAGGCGCTGTACGAGGCGGCATGGGAGGGCTCCGATGCCCGAGGCCTGCTGGGCCTTGACCCCGGGGACATGCCCTATCCGCTCACAGCCGGGCCGGAGAGCGTCCTAAGAGAATTGACCGCTCGTCCGGACGCGCTGAAGGTTCTCACAATACATGCCTTTTGCCTTGGGCTTCTGAGGCGGTTCCCGCTCGAAGCGGGCCTGCCCGCGGAGTTCCGGGTGATGGACGAGTCCGAGATACCGCTCCTCAGGGAGGCGGCTGCCGACGGGCTTTTCGAGTCGATTGAAGGGGGGCTCCTTGATGAAGAGCTGAAGACGCTCCTCGACTGCGGCCTGAGCCTGAATTCCTTAAGGGAGCTGATAGTGGAGGGCCTGGACAAGCGGGGTCAGACGGCCCTAGTATCTATGCGTCCGCATGCAATGGGTGCGGATTCGGACCCTGAGATATTCCGGAGGGAGGCGTCCGGACTTATCGAGTCGGGGGAGATACAGGGACTCTCAGGTGAGTTGGCCGTGCTGATGAAGAAGGCCGGGACGTTTGAAGACGGGGCCGTCATTTCACTGGAAAGGCTGTCCGCCCTTAAAAACCCTGACGATTTCCCCGAAATTTTCGATGGACTTCGTGAATTTTTCTATACGGAGAAGATGGAATTCCGCGCCAGACCCCCACTAACGAAAAAAGACGCGGAAAAGGCCGCAGGGCGGCAGGGCGCGGACGCACTGAAGGCCCGGTTCGACTCGCTTTATCTGCCGCTCCGCGAGATGGTCAACGGGCTGGCACTGGCGAAAGACAAGGAGACCGGCGCACGCGCTCTCCGTGCGCTTCTCGGGCTTTACGGCGAGGCCGAGCGGATATATACCGAAAACAACCGCCGCGATGGCCTGGTAGACTACGACGACCTTGAGATATATGCCTTAAGACTCCTATCCGGCCCGGACGGCGTCAGGCTTCTCTACCGGCTTGAGGCGAAGACCCTGCACTACTTGGTGGACGAGTTCCAGGACACGGGCGAGTTCCAGTGGAGGATAATCGAGACGCTCAACTCCGAGGCGTTTTCTGGCGAAGGGGCCTCCGGCCCGCTCGCGCCCACGTTCTTTGCCGTGGGCGACGTTAAACAGTCCATCTACCGGTTCCGGAAGGCCAACTATAAGCTGACGGAAAGGCTGAGGCGCAAGATGGAAGTCCACATGGAGCCGTCAAGGCGCGATTTCCCGGAGTTGGACATTAATTTCAGGTCTGCGCCCGGGGTGGCCGAAGTCGTGGACAAAATCTTCGCGGAGCTTTTAGGAGACGGCTACGGCGGCATGACCGCGTTCAGGAAAGCCGGCGGGAGCGTGAAGCTCCGGGTAGCTCCACAGGGGTTGGAGGCGGAGGCGCTCGCCCGGGAGGTGTCCGACGCACGGAGCCTGATGATCCTTGACGGACAGGTCTTAAGGCCCGCCCGGTATGGTGACATGGCCGTCCTCATCCGGTCGCGTGCGGCCCTTAGTAAATACGAGCGCGCGCTGAGGCGGCTGGGCGTCCCGTTCAAGGTGGTCGGCGGTGTCGGGTTTTTTTACCAGGATGAAATCCAGACGCTGCTCGCTATTCTGGCCCACCTGGAGAACCCGGCCGATAAGCTCTCCCTGGCCGCCGCGCTAAAATCCCCGCTCTTCAGGCTTTCGGACGCCGGGATAGAGCCGCTTTACGACAAGGGCATGGACGCGATATCCGCCCTCGCCGGCATTAGCCCGGACGCGCACCGGCTGATATCGGGCTGGCGCGGGGCAGTCGGTGTCGTGCCGCTCGGCGCGCTTGTCGAGCGGGTGGTAAGGGACTCCGCCGCAGTATTTTCGTTCGGACTTTCGGGCGGCCCGGCTGCCGTGCTAAATATCGAAAAGCTTATAAGCATCGCGCGGGACTTCGACCGGCGCGGAGGAGGCGGGCTCCCGGAGTTCACGGAGTGGGTCAAGGCTTACAAGGACAAGGCCGACCTGGCCACGGCGGACATAAACCTGCCCCACTACCAGGATTACCTGAGCATAATGACGGTCCATGCGGCCAAGGGGCTCGAGTTCCCCGTGGTATTCCTGCCAGGGACATCTAGGAAAACGGGCAGGGATATGGGCGGTTTTATTGTGGGCGACGGTGAGGCGGACGTCCCGGCAATGGCCGTAAGGACCAAGGGCCTGCTAGGTGACAACCCGCAATACAGGGCGCTTAAGGAGTATGAGGAGGGCGAGCGCAAAAAGGAGGCCGCCCGGCTCCTTTACGTCGGAATGACGCGCGCAATGGACCACCTTATCATCCTGTCGGACGACGGAAAGCCCGACGAGGAATCCTTCATGGGTCTCCTTAGCGGGGCCGGGATAATGGACATCCTGAAACCCGCGCCGGATGACCCGGGGGCATATTATTACCCCGGCCCACCGGAGCCGGGGGCCGTGCCTATCCTGCCCGCCTCTGGAATCTTGCTCCCCGAGGATGTAGGTGACGCAGATTATTACTCCGGTCCGGAAGACGGCGTAATTTCACCCGGTAAGAGCATGGTTCCCGGCTTCGGCGAGATGACCGGCATAGGAAAGCTTCCTCCGTCCCGCGGCCTTAGCTTTGTCTCGCCCAGCATGCTGTCCGGCGAGGCCGTTAATAACCTCCTGCATGGGGGAGCTCCCGACCCCCTGGCGCTTTCGCGTGGCTCTTTGATACACAGGGCAATGGAGTGCATCGGCACCGGACGGGAATACAGCATGTCAAGGCTCGCCATGGACTACCCGGAAATCGCCGCGCTCGGAAAGGCGGCGGCTGGAGTAGTGGCGAAAAAAGCCGAAGAGGCCGTGGCAAAACTCATGAGAGACCCCGAACTATCAAGAATAATATCTCCGGGCGATAACAAGTTCTTCGAGCTGCCGCTGCTGCTTAGAAGGGGCGATGAAATAATATCCGGCTTTGCCGACCTGATAATAATAGAGGACGGAAAGGCCCTGGTAATAGACTTCAAGACCGGCTACGCGGATATACCCCCCGAGATGCTGCTGGAGGCCTTTAAGCCCCAGCTTGATGCGTATAAAGAGGCCGTGGCGGAGGCCTTCGGGACTCATTCGGTTGAGACCTTCCTGCTCCTCGTGGACATCCCGAGGCTTATTCCGGCAGGCTGAGCCTTTACCAATCCGGCCTGGCATGTTAAAATTAATGTTTTGAAGCGTTCTAAACCGGAAAACGAAAAGTTTTTGACTTTTACTCCCCGGTTTTGTTATAGTCATGATTTTGGACATTAACCGAAGGCCGATAAATTACAAAGAGTTGAAAGGGGGACTGGCATGAGCATTAAAGTAGCGGTAAATGGTTTCGGGAGGATAGGCAGGAATGTGCTCCGGGCGGCCTGGGATACGCCCGAGCTCGAGTTCGTCGCGGTAAACGACATCACGGACGCGAATACCCTGGCGCATCTCCTGAAGCACGACTCGGTGCACGGGACGTTCCGCGCCGATGTGAAGGTAAAAGGGAACAACCTCGTCATCGACGGCAAGGAGATAAAGGTTTTAGCTGAGACGGACCCGGCAAAGCTCCCGTGGCGGGAACTCAAGATAGACGCGGTTGTGGAGTCTACAGGCCGGTTCGTGGACAGGGCTGGGGCGTCCAAGCATTTGGCGGCCGGGGCGAAGAAGGTCATAATATCCGCGCCCGCCAAGGAGCCGGACGTGACGATAGTTCTGGGCGTGAACGACAAGGACTACGACAGGAAGAAGCACAACATCATCTCGAACGCCTCCTGCACGACGAACTGCCTTGCGCCGGTCGCCAAGGTGCTGGACGACAACTTCGGCATCCTGCGGGGCCTCATGACCACTATCCATGCCTACACGGCGGACCAGAGACTACAGGACTCCCCGCACAAGGACCTGAGGCGGGCGCGCGCGGCCGCCATTTCCATGATACCCACGACTACCGGCGCTGCTAGGGCTATAGGCCTTGTCATGCCCCAGTTAAAGGGCAAGCTTGACGGCCTGGCCATCCGCGTCCCGACCCCCAACGTCTCGGTCGTGGACCTGGTCTGCGAGCTCAAGAGCCCCGCGACCGTACAGGCCGTGAACAAGGCCTTCAAGAAGGAGGCCGCCGGAAAGCTCAGGGGCATCCTAGAATATTCTGAGGAGCCGCTGGTCTCGATAGACCTAAACGGCAACCCAAACTCCTCGATAGTCGATGCTACGCTGACCTCGGTCATGGAGAACAACATGCTCAAGGTCATCTCCTGGTACGACAACGAGTGGGGCTATTCATGCAGGATAAGGGACCTCATCCTGTTCGTATTCGGAAAGCCTAGGAAGAAACGATAATTATTTGGTCAAGGGGACAGAGACGGGTTGTTCTTAGGGAGGGACTGATGAACAAGATGACAATCGAAGACCTGGAAATAAAGGGCAAGCGCCTGTTCATCCGGGTCGACTTCAACGTGCCGCTGGACGAGAATCAGAACATCACCGACGATACCCGCATCCGGTCCGCCCTGCCTACGATAAACTACGCCATCGACGGCGGCGCAAAGATTATACTAGCCTCCCACCTGGGCCGCCCCAAGGGCAAGCCCGACCCCAGGTTCAGCCTGCTGCCGGTGGCGAAAAGGCTACAGCGCCTCTTAGACAGGGAGGTCACGTTCGTCAAGGACTGCGTGGGGCCGGAGGTCGAAAAGGCGGTACAGGAGATGAAGCCGGGGGATGTCATCCTGCTCGAGAACTTAAGATTCCACCCGGAAGAGGAGAAGAACGACCCTGCCTTCGCCAAGGCGCTGGCATCGCTTTGCGACTACTACGTAAACGACGCATTCGGCACCGCGCACCGGGCGCACGCCTCCACGGAGGGCATCACCCACTACGTCGGCAAGTCGGTTGCGGGCTTTCTCCTGAAGCGGGAGGTTGACTACCTCCAGGGCGCGGTGGCCAAGCCGGTGCGTCCGCTCGTGGCCATCCTGGGCGGCGCCAAGGTATCCGGCAAGATAGGCGTCATCGAGAACCTCGAGGACAAGGTTGACAAGGTGATAATCGGAGGCGGCATGGCCTTTACCTTCCTGAAGGCGATGGGCTACGAGGTCGGCGATTCCCTGGTCGAGGAGAACATGCTCGATATCGCCGAGAAGATACGCCTGAAGGCCAGGCAGCGCGGCATAAAGTTCTACCTCCCGGTGGACTGCGTCATAGCCCAGAGCATGGAGCCCGGAGCCGAGAACAAGATAGTCACCTCCCAGGAGATACCGCGCGGCTGGAAGGCGCTGGACATCGGGCCTGCGTCGGTCAAGCTCTTCTCCGAGGCCTTGGGCAACGCCAAGACCATCATCTGGAACGGGCCTATGGGGGTCTTTGAGCTGGACGCGTACTCGCGCGGCACGATAGCCATCGCGCACGCGGTCGCCGATTCATACGCCCTGTCGATAGTCGGCGGCGGGGACACCGACCTTGCCGTGCACAAGGCGGGCGAGTCCGAGAACATGTCTTTTATCTCGACTGGCGGCGGGGCATCGCTTGAACTCCTTGAAGGCAAGGAGCTCCCGGGACTGGCGTCGCTATCCGACAAGAAGCCAGCCAAGTGATATTTTAGAAGGTGCCGATGACTACGATTAAGGATGTGACGGGGAAGGATTTCGGCATCAGGCCCGACCCGCTCGTCATCATCGGGAAATACTATTCTCCGGGGACTTTCGCCTACGACTATATCCTGGCGCACGGCAGGATGGTGGCGGACATGGCGCTCTCTATCGCCGGGAGGGTCTCGTGGCTCCCGCCGGGGACGCTCTTCATCGAGGAGGCGGCGCTCCTCCATGACATCGGCATATTCCTCACGGACGCCCCGCACCTTGGCTGCACCGGAGATTACCCTTACATAGCTCACGGATACCTGGGAAGGCAGATATTGGAAGACGAGGGATACCCACTCCATGCGCTCGTGTGCGAGCGGCACGTCGGGGCGGGGCTTACCGCCTCTGAAATCCGCCTGGGCAAACTGCCGGTCCCGGAGCGGGAGATGATGCCGATAACGGTCGAGGAGGAGATAATCTGCTATGCGGATAAGTTCTTCCCGGTCAGCCCGGACAAGGTATTAAAGTCCCAGAGCTTCGCCGAGGCCAGAGAGATGGTCGCCGCGTTCGGTCGAAGGCCGCTCAGGACTTTCGACAAATGGGCGGCGAAGTTCGGGGAAGCGGTTTAGCCCGCCTTATGCTAGCCTGGACCGAATACATAAAGATATTCACAGCCCTCCTCTCGATTGTAGACCCAATCGGGGCCGTGCCGATACTGGTCAGCCTCACCGTCGGCATGGGCAGGAAGGAGCGCACCGGTATCGCGTCGACCACTTCCGTAGCGGTGGGCATGATACTCGTGGGCGCGGCGCTGTTCGGCAAGCTTATACTGAATCTCTTCGGCATCAGCATCGCCTCGTTCAAGATCGGCGGCGGGATAATAATACTGCTGATGGCGGTCGCGATGATGCAGGCGAGGTACGCGCCAGGCAGGCAGACGACCGAAGAGGCTCAGGAGGCCGAGGAGAAAAAGAGCATAGCCGTCGTGCCGATAGCGATGCCGCTTCTAGCCGGGCCGGGCGCTATTTCGACCGTGATAGTCTATTCCCAGTCCTCGTTCGACCCCTTGCACATCGTCCTAATCGTCCTGATATGCATTCTTGTGGCGCTTCTGACGTGGCTGGTGCTGCGTGCGGCAGACACCGTCGTCAGGAAGATGAGCAGGACCGCAATTAATATCGTGACTCGCCTGATGGGACTTCTTCTGGCGGCAATCTCGGCGGAGCTGATTACCGGAGGGCTTGCCCAGATATTCCCGGCGCTGACAAAGTAATAAGGCTACTCGCCGGTTTTCTGCCGCCCCCGCACCGCCCGTTCCACCTCGCGCTTCGCCTCTTTCTCCTTTATCGTCTCTCGCACGTCGTAGAGCTTCTTGCCCTTGGCCAGCCCGAGCTCGATCTTCGCGCGGCCGCCCTTGAAGTAGAGCTTTAGCGGGACCAGCGTGTATCCCCTCTGCGTGAGTTTGCCAATCAGGCCTTTTATCTCCTTTTTGTG
Organism: Nitrospirota bacterium; assembly: GCA_049511435.1. Classification (GTDB taxonomy): domain Bacteria; phylum Nitrospirota; class JACRHJ01; order JACRHJ01; family JACRHJ01; genus JBEKYB01. The sequence goes on from JBEKYB010000002.1 coordinate 15,989, forward strand.
CAGGAGAAGTTTGCGCGTGCGCTCCGGGTCCACGTTGAATATATTCCCGTGCGAGTACGGCGAGATATGGCATCCGATGAGGAACATCTCGCCGTCCTTGACCTGTGCATAGGAGTCCTTGAGGTTGGCGCGGCCGTCCCTTAAGGACTTCACCTCCGTCCCGGTTAGGGCCAGCCCGGCCTCGTAGGTATCCTCGATGAAGAAGTCGTGGTAGGCCTTCTTGTTGGTCGTTATTATCTTGACATCTTCAGCGGACATGGAGATAAGTTAGCACAAATACGGGGATTCTGGCAATTTAAATCGGCTGGTAAGGCGGGTGCTCTGACTGTTATTTATCTAGCCACCAAGGATGTGGTCAGTGTTTTATAATGTTATATTTTTCTAAATAATAAGCACAAATTATAAGCAAGACAACTAAGAAGAACATAAGGACTAATTGAGCATCAGAAATATTTCTTTTATCGTCTTCATCTCGGTTTCCTCCGATAACAAAAATCCGTAACTCGTGCAACACTCTTTTTATAATTCCGTTTATTTTTTCTCCCATTTGC
>JBEKYB010000003.1:0-14866 GCA_049511435.1 Nitrospirota bacterium
CCGCATCCGTAAGAATAACCCCGCGGCGTCTTTCTTCATCCTCTGGTTCTTTATAGCGCATGCGCCGGAATCAAGCGTTTTCCCGATAAAGGATACGGTAGTCGAATACAGGCTTTACCTGTCGTCGATAGGCCTTCTCGCGGCTGTTTTTGCAATTATCCGTGAAAAAGCCGCCTTTCCCGCTTTGCAAAGAGCTGCGGCAGTCTGCATAATAGTAGTATTCGGGCTGCTTACGGTTAACCGCAACACCGTGTGGGCCGATGACTATTCGCTCTGGAGGGATGTCGTTAAACAGTCGCCCGCCTCCGTCCGGGCCCACACGAACCTCGGCCGGGCGCTTCTTAACGGGAGACGATATCAGGCGGCCATGAGCCAATTTCAAACGGCGGAAGGGTTGTCCCCTTTGCCGGGAGATTCATATCAGCTGCATAACTTGCGGGGGCAGTGTCTGGTGGGGATGGGGAATGCACGCGGAGCGGTTTCCGAGTTTAACGCGGCCATAAATTCGGCCCCGCGCCTGGCCGAGGCCTATGCCAACCTCGGCATGGCATATTACTCCGCCGGAAGATATGCCGAGGCGGTCAAGCCCCTTAAGGAGGCTGTCATGCTGGACCCCGGCCATGATACTGCCCATGTAAACCTGGCATTGGCATATACCATGCTCGGACGGCACCATGACGCACTTCTTGAAATGCAGGCGGCCCGGATGTATATGCCAAAGGATTTTAAAGTAAATTACAGGCTCGCGGCCATTTATCTTAATAACGGGATGAAGCCCGAGGCGCGGGAACAGGCCAAAAATGCGCTGAGGCTTGCGGATAACGACGGCCAGAGGGCCAGCGTATTGGCACTGCTTAAGCGCATCGGTGACTGACATGACGGAATTCGGCTATTTCGGCAGGATATTCATATTCCTGGGCATAGTCCTGGTGATAGTCGGGGTCCTGCTGACGTTTGCGGGGAGAATACCCTGGCTAGGCCGGCTGCCGGGCGATATTATTGTCCATAAGAAGAACGTTACCTTTTATTTTCCACTCGCCACCAGTATCTTGCTGAGCATAATCCTCTCCCTGATACTCTGGCTGATAAGCAGGAAGTGATGAAATTCTTCCCCGCGTTGGCGCTTATTGCAGTCCTCATGTTCCCGGCCGTATCTTTTTCGGAGACGGTGCGGGTCCTCGTCATGGATAATTTAAGCGGCTTGACGCTTGATTTCCCGGAAGGGTTCGACCTTAAGGGAAGCGCATTTTCCGGCCTGGACATAACCGAGGACGGCCGGGGCGGCAAGAAGATAACGCTTGGCGAGGGACACACGGACGGGATAAGGATAAATACCGGCGACACAGTCATAAACATAAACGAATTCTCCCTGAGCGGGGACATCGAGATAAAGAAGAACGCCAAGGGGCTCTACAGGATAATAAACGAGCTCGACCTCGAGGACTACACCAGGGCGGTCGTCGGCGAGGAGATGTCGTCGAAATGGCCGATAGAGGCGTTAAAGGCCCAGGCGGTAATCGCCAGGACGTATGTGATGTACAAAAAGAAGACATCTGCAACTGCCTGCGACTACGACCTCTGCTCCACGATAAACTCGCAGATGTTCACGGGGAGCGCCCGCGAGAAGGAGGGCCCGGCCCTAGCCGCAAAGGAGACTCGGGGCCAGGTGCTGGGTTATGACGGGGCCGTAATCGAGGCCGTCTATCATTCCACTTGCGGCGGCAGCACGGAGGACGCCTCGGACGTATGGGACAGGGATTACCCGTATCTTAAGGCGCGGGAGTGCGCCTACTGCCAGGACTCCCCGTACAGCAAATGGAAGAGGACCCTGTCGGCGGGCGATATCGAGAGGGCGCTTTCGGCCGCGGGGTTCAGGACGGAAGACCTGACATCAATCAAGATTCTGAAACGGAGCCGGACGGGCAGGGTAAAACTCATGCGGATAATCGCAGGGCTTGGGAGCAGGACGCTGAAAGGCATTGATTTCAGAAAGGTAATAGGGTTTTCCAAACTACCCAGCACGCTCTTTGAGGTTTCAAGGCAGGGCGATACCTATACATTCCTTGGCAGAGGCTCCGGGCACGGCGTGGGGCTCTGCCAGTTCGGCGCAAAGTCGATGGCGGAGAAAGGTAAGGACTACCGTGAGATACTCGGCTACTACTACCCCGGCACGACCCTCTCAATGCTTGTATCCGACGAGGAGCGCAAAGCTGATGCTCCTTAGCGAGTTCGATTATAATCTCCCGCAGGAGCTCATCGCCCAGCGGCCGTTGCCTGAGCGGGACGCGTCGCGCCTGCTGACGCTCGACAGGAAGACCGGCCTCGTCTCGCACCGGACCTTCAGGGACATCGTCGGCTGCCTCCGTCCCGGCGATGTCCTGGTGATAAACAACACCAAGGTCACCCCGTCACGGCTCGTCGGAGAAAAGGTCTCGGGCGGGAAGATAGAGGCCCTGCTCCTCAAAAATTCGGGCGGAGGGAGATACGAGGCCCTGATGAAGAGCAGGCTGTCCCCTGGCGCCGAGGTTGTTTTCGGAGGGGTCATTTCGGCTTCGGTGCTTGAAGACCTGGGCGGCGGCAGGAAGGTCATACAGTTCAAGGGCGGCGAGGCCGCCGCCGAAGAGTTGTCGAAAATCGGCCGGATGCCCCTCCCGCCTTACATAGGTAAGGAGATGCGGGACGAGGAAAGCGACAGGGAGCGCTACCAGACGGTCTATGCCGCAAGCCCGGGCGCCGTCGCGGCCCCCACGGCGGGCCTTCACTTTACGGGTCAGCTCCTTGATGAAATGGCGGCGGCGGGGGTGCATGTCGCCCAGGTTACCCTGCACGTCGGCCCGGGGACTTTCATGCCGGTTAGGGAGGAGATAATAGAATCCCACGTCATGGAGGAAGAGGAATTTTTTATTCCGCAGGAGAGCGCAGCGGCGGTGAACGCCGCCAAGAGCGAGGGCAGGAGGATTATAGCGGTCGGGACGACTAGCGCGAGGACTCTTGAATCCGCATATAAAGACGGGAGCATTGGTACAGGCCGGGGGATCACCGGTCTTTTCATCTATCCGGGGTATGAATTTAAGGTCGTTGACGCCCTCATAACCAATTTTCACCTTCCCAAGTCCACACTCCTTATGTTAATATGTGCCCTTGCGGGCAGGGATAAAGTTATGAAGGCTTACAGCGAAGCCATCCGCCTGAAGTACAGGTTCTACAGCTACGGCGACGCGATGTTCATCTATTAAGAGGCGGTCTTGAAAGAGATAGACAGGATTAAGGAGCGTTACGAGTTCTCCTTCGATGTCCGGCAGCTAGGCCTGATACTTTTCGGGGTTTTCGCAATCGCCGCCCTGGTCTTTGTCCTTGGGATAAGCGTCGGGATACAGTGGGAGCTGAGGAAAGCGCCTGAAATGAAGACGGTTACGGCGTCTGCCGGGCTGGAGAAGAAACCCGTGCCCGTAGTCCCGGCCGCCCCGCCGGTCTATACCCCGGTAACCACGGCAAAGCCGGAGCCGGTGAAGGCCGATGAGAAGACGCAAAAGCCCGAGAAGGGCCAGAAGGCGCCAAGGATAATAAATAAAGAGCAGGAGCCGGCGGACCTGACATTCCCCAAGGTGCTCAACTCCAGCAGCAGGAAACCGGCGCCTCTCGTGCCGGAAAAGCCGGATAAGAAGGAGCAAAAGCCAGGCGCGGCGGGCAGATATACCGTCCAGGTGGGGGCATACGCCGATAAGGCCGCGGCTCAGGCCCGGGCGGATAGACTGAAGGGCAGTGGCATAGACGCCAGGGTATATACCGCCGAAGGGAAAAAAGGGAAATACAATTATAAGGTACATGTAGGGTTATTCGATACGAAAGACAAGGCGTCCGCCATGGCAAAAAAGCTGGGAGCCACGGAAAAGCCGGCGCCTTTCGTGGCGCTGGAAGAATAGCAAGCCCTTATATCCATTGACAAAGCCTCTTGATTGGTTTAGTCTACACCATAACTTATCGGGTGAGGCGCCAATTGCTGAAAAGCACCGGGATAATCATCACGGCCTTAGTATTCTTTTCGCTTTCCCCACCCGCTTACGCGCAGGAAAAAAAATATGAAACCGCCTCTCTGCCAAACGGCATATCCGTACTGACTCAAAGCTCCGGCGGAGATATGGCCGCCGCCTGCATATTCATCAAGGTCGGCTCCTTCGACGAAACCAGGGACAATAACGGCGTAACAACCCTCCTGAACCGCGTTTTGCTTTCCTGCTACCCCGGTAAGACGGCCCCCCCACCGCTCCTGGTCGAGCAGCTGGGCGGCAAGGTCATATCCGTCACATCCGGCGGGTTTACCTGCTTTATAATATCCGCTCCCCAAAAGGCGCTGGGCTCCGCGCTGAAGATTACGGCTGACTCCATGGCTGCACCGGAATTTTCGGACGCGGCCATAGCGGTTGAGCGGGACTCGCTTGCCGCCGAGATGGGCATGCGGGACGACCGCGCCCAGGAAAGGGCTTACAGGATATTCCTCAGGAAGTCATGCGATGGCCTGCCCTGCGGTCTATACCCGGACGGCGACCCTGCCGTCATATCAAAGCTGACCCGCAGGGATCTGAAAGCCTGGCACGAAAAATATTACCGGCCCGAGAGGGTATTCGTGTCCATTTGCGGCAGTATAACTCCAAAGGCCGCGTCCAAGATGGTCGAGGATTCTTTCAGGGGCTGGGACCGCCTAAAAGGCGGTACGCCGTCCGATTTCCCGAAGCCCGCTCCGGCGGTGATAACCGGGAGCACCTTCGAGGAGCAGTCCTCCGATGAAGGCGCCGCCGCGGTCATAGGGTATTCGGCGCTGCCCGCTGGCTCGCCGGATTATGCGGCGATGAGGCGGGTCAAGGCGGTCCTCGCGGAAGGCATGGGCTCCAGCATATTCAGGTCGCTCCGGGAGAAGGGCGAGCTCGCGTACAGCTTCGGGAGCCTGATGCCGGAGAGCGATTATGCCTCCCGCATGTTCTTTTATCTTACGACGGATGAAGACAGGCTCGCCGCGGCTGTCGATAGCGTGGTAAAGTCCGTGGAGTCGCTAAAGGCGGGCAAACTCACGGCCGATGAGCTGCAAAGGGCAAAAGGCAAGGCTATGGGCGAGATACTAATGGACAGGGAGACGGCCGCCGCCAGGGCTTATTCCGCGGGGCTTTATGAGCTTATGGGCGCAGGCGCGGACTACGGGGAGAGGCTTGCCGCACAGATGGAGAAGCTAGGCAAGGAAGAAGTCGTCAGCGCGGCAAACAGGTATATGGACAAATCCACAATCGTTCTGCTGAAACCGCCGCAGGGCAAATAATCCAGAAGGAACGGAAGAAATATGTAATCGGAGGTCTCAATGATAGTGCAGTGTAACGAATGCAGCGTAAAACTGAAGGTTGACGAGACAAAGATAAAGGAAGAGGGCTCGAAGCTTAAATGCCCCAAATGCGGCAACGTATTCACGGTCTACCGGTCGGCCCCGGAGAAGGTTCAGGAACCGCAGGTCCAGGAGCCGGAAGCGGCGGGTCGATCCGCGGCGGAACGATCCGAGCCGGGACGCCCCGTAGCTGCTCAGCCCGCGCCCCCGACGCCGAAGCCCGAAGCGGCTCCGCCCCCTCCGCCGCCTCAGCCCTTCCCTCCTGTGGAAGAGCCTTTGGCGGACCGGGCCGCTCCTTCCCCCCCAGTTGAAGAAAAACAAGGGCCCGCTGTAGAAAAATGGGTGCTCGACCCTAAAAAAATCGTCGTGGCCCATAACGGCGAGGCGGTGCTCTCGCTGGTGGAAAACCTTTTAAAGGCCGAAGGATATGAAGTCACAGCCGCGAGCGAAGGGGTCAGCGCAGTCGTGGCCATAGAGAAGGAAAAGCCATTCATGGCGATACTCGACGTCGCCCTTCCCTCGATTTACGGTTTCGAGATATGCGACCGGTTCAAAAACAGAGAGGATTCGAGCGGGATAAAAGTCATACTCATAGCCTCGATATACGACAAGACGCGTTACAAGAGGGACCCGATGAGCCTCTACGGCGCGGACGACTACATAGAGAAGCACCACATACAGGAATGCCTTGTCAAAAAGGTGCACCGCCTTGAGAGCCAATCCTTGCCCTTATCGGGACAAAAGACGGTGCGCGAGGAGGAAACCTGCATGCCCAGGCCGGAGGAAGCCCCGCTCAGGCAGAGCCAGGCGGCCGAGATGCGTAAGGACGAAATAAAACCTTACTCTCCCCCTCCGGACAGCAAGCAGGTCGAAGCCGCGAGGAGGTTTGCCAGGATAATACTGTCCGATATCGCGCTTTATAACCAGGGCACGGTGGAGGAAGGCATCAAAAGCGGCACGTTTGCCGAGCTGCTCGCCGCCGAGCTCCGGGAGGGCAGGGACCTGTACAACGGGAGGGTGCCCGAGGACGTACGGCGCCAGGCCGATTATTTTAATGAAGAGGTTGAAAAATTTATAGAAAAGAAGATGCGCACCATGGAGATGGGAGGCCAAAAGGGCTAAAAAACCTTGACAAGAAGCCACGCTCTCCTGTAGGATAAACAGATTAGCGGGGCGTAGCGCAGCCTGGTAGCGCACACGGTTCGGGACCGTGGGGTCGAAGGTTCAAATCCTTTCGCCCCGACCATACAAGATGTGAAGAAGGGTATTCTTTGGTGTCGGAATGCCCTTTTTCATTCGAAATAGCAACAAAGAAAAGCGAGGCATATGGAAAAGACAATAGTAGGGGTAATCGGTTCCGCTCTGGCCTCGGGCAAACCGTACGAAGAGGCGGTCGAGGTGGGGCGGCTGATCGCCAAACGGGGCGCAGTGGTCCTGACCGGCGGTCTGGGCGGTGTGATGGAGGCGGCCTGCAAGGGTGCAAAGGAGAACGGGGGGCAGACTATCGGGATACTGCCGGGTTTCGATACCCGCGATGCGAACCGGTATATCGACATCCCCATAATCACTGGGTTCAACCATGCCAGGAACATCATCATCGTCAGGACCTCGGACGTGCTTATATCCGTCGGCGGCGAGTACGGCACGCTCTCGGAGATCGCATTCGCGCTCAAGCTCGGGAAGACGGTAATCAGCCTCGGCAGCTGGGACCTGGGAGACTCGATCTCGAAAGCGGAGACGCCGGACCAGGCGGTCAAGATGGCCTTTGAAGCCGTGAGGTAGAGCCCAAATGGCGGGTCAAAAAGCGGCTGCCGAGATAACGGTGCGCGGCACGGTCCAGGGCGTCGGATACCGGTTCTTTACTGAGCGCCTGGCCTCTGTGTACGGCGTTACCGGATGGTCCATGAACATGCCCGACGGGAGTGTGAGGCTTGAGGTGGAAGGGGACCGTAAGATACTGGAGATGTTCATAAAGGAACTGGAAAAAGGCCCGGCCATGGCCAGGATAGATAGCGTTTCGGTCAACTGGAAGCCATGCCTTGACAGGTTCAGCAACTTCTATATAAAGGCTTAAAGGTCATATTATGGCAAAGAAGAAAAAAAAGGAAGGGCCGCAAAGCGGCACGGACGAGCCGGTTGATATAGAGCTGGACAAGGCAAGGAGCCAGGAAGAAGACCTCGTATATTTCGAGGCGGAGGAAGAAGAGGAAGAGGAAGAGGAGTTCGAGGCCGGTTTCGAGGAGGAAGAGGCCCAGCTTGAGGAAGAGGCGGAAGAGGAGGCCGAGGAACGCTCCCATTACCCGGAAGAGGCCCAGGACGCCATCAAGCTATACCTGAAGGAGATAAGGGTCTCGAGTCTCCTGAGCTTTGAGGATGAGCAGGAGCTTGCGAAGCGTGTGGAAAAAGGCGACGAGTCCGCACGCGCCAGGATGATAGAGGCGAACCTCCGATTAGTCGTCAATATCGGGAAACGGTACATAAACCGGGGTCTGCCGTTCTCGGACATAATAGAAGAAGGGAATATCGGCCTCATCAAGGCCGTGGAGAAGTTCAAGCCTGAGAAGGGGTTCCGCTTTTCGACCTACGCATCCTGGTGGATAAAGCAGTCCATCGAACGCGCCCTGGTGAACCAGACCCGCACCATACGCCTCCCGGTGCATATCTCGGAGGTGATAAACTCCTTTGTAAAGGTGGTCAGGAGGCTCATCCAGAGCCTGAAGCGCGAGCCGACAATCGAGGAGATAGCCGCCGAGATGAACTACGCCCCGGACCAGGTGAAGGATATCATGCAACTCATCCGGAAGACCCACTCGCTCGATACCCCCATTGGCAATAAGGAAGAGGGCTCGCTTAAGGACCTCATCGAGGACGAGGCCTCGCTGTCGCCCGCCAGGGTGACGGAGGGCATCATCAGGCATGAGCAGATACTGGAGTGGCTCGAATACCTGACCGAGAACGAGAAGAAGGTCATAAGCCTCCGGTTTGGACTGGAGGACGGGGAGGCGCAGACCCTCGAGGTGATAGGCAAGGAGTTCGGCCTGACCCGCGAGAGGGTACGTCAGATAGAGGCCTCAGCGCTCAACAAGCTCCGTTTCATCACAAAGCGGAAGATGATAGACCTGGACAGCATACTCTAGGAGGGAACCAAGCGATGCTCGACCTGAAAACCCGTATCCGCGACATCCCGGACTTCCCGAAGAAAGGCATCCTTTTTAGGGACATCACCACGCTCCTGAAGGACAACGAGGCCTTCCAGAAGGTAATAGACAAAATAACGTGCTATTATGAAGACGAGGGGATAGCGAAGGTGGTCGGCATCGAGTCAAGGGGCTTTATATTAGGCGCCCCGGTTGCCTATGCCCTGGGCGCGGGTTTTGTGCCGGTCAGGAAGCCAGGCAAGCTCCCCAGCGATATTTACGAGGCCAAGTACGAGCTCGAGTACGGGACGGACACACTGACCGTGCACCAGGACGCCATAACCCCCGGCGAGAGGGTGCTCGTGGTGGACGACCTTCTCGCCACGGGCGGGACTATGGCTGCGACGCTCGACCTCTTAAAGAAGCTGGGCGCGCAGGTGGTGGGCGTCGCCTGCCTGATCGAACTCGCCGAACTGCGGGGACGGGACAAGCTCGCGGGCCACAACGTCCTCTCGATGATAGCTTATTAGCATTTTAATTGACTAATCCGGCTATTTGTTCTATATTTTGGCTCTCTTAGCCCCCATAGCTCAGTAGGATAGAGCACAGGTTTCCTAAACCTGGTGTCGCATGTTCGAGCCATGCTGGGGGCACCATAAAATCAAGGGGTTAGCTAAGAAAAGCTAACCCCTTTTAAATTCACGACTCCACCATAATTCATAAAAAAGGTGGTGATTTTTGCTTTGGAGGTTTGAATATTGAAGCGCCTCGAAAGGGATACAAACCAGCTTATAATCCATACCGACGGGATGGTCTGCTCAACCGCGCGGGATTTGCTCCAGAGCGAGATTTTCGTGCAGGTGGTGACGGACTTCATGGAGACGCTTCGTGAGGACGACCCCCAGTTCGTGGACTCAATCGACCCCGCTCTCAAGGAGGACGGGGGGAGCCTCCTGATGATCAATCTTCTGCGGGCGCTGGCGTACGACCCTATTGAGCGGGCGGTTGAAATTGTGCCGGGCGCCGAGGGGCTCCTTGACAAACGATGGAAGCTGCACGATTTCCTGGAGCGGCTCTACGACTTCTGGCGCGTGTTCAACCGTTACATGGTGCTCCACTCGGAGGCAGGACCGAACAGCATAGACCGACGCCCTTACCAGGCGTTCAGCGCGACCATCGAGGTCCTGACCCATTTAGTCCGGGGCGTCTACCGGGACATAAACGAGAACATTATAGGGCAGAGGCCGCGCGTGTATCGCCAGGTGTCTGCGGGCTGCAGCGTCGGCATCATAGCCGTGCCGAGCGAGGGAAGCCTGCCGCCGCGCTATGCCGGGAAATTAAGCGGGATACCTTTAATACGGCAGGTGTTGATAAACCCGCCGCTCATCATAGACCCGCCGATGAATAAGAGGACGGGTTTGTTCAGGCCGGTGCCCGACAACCTTTTAGGCGGGCTGGAGTTCGAGGACGGGAAATGGCTCTGTTACCCGGCGCAGGTCGGCCCGCTCGTGGTGTTCATCTACTTCCATCAATACTTCATCGGCCTCGGCTCGTCCTTGGCCAACCTCTTCGAGATAGCGGACGACGAAAAAGTCGCCAAGGGTCCCGATGCCGTTTTTATTTACGGCGCCGACCCGGAGCCGATGAAAAAATATGGCGAGCTGCCGACGGTTTTCCATGACGACGTTGAAAATAACCTGCTGGTGGGCGCGGTGCCCAGGGAGGACCGTTTCGGCTACTTCGGGTACCTGAAGAAAATGGCGCTGACGCTGCATAACGTGGTGATGATGAAGCGGGGGCGTTTGCCGTATCACGGCGCGATGAGCCGGATTATTATGAAAAACGGGACCACGGCGGATGTGCTCATAATCGGGGATACCGCGACCGGGAAATCGGAATCGCTGGAGGCCTTCCGGGTCCTGGGCAAGGAGGAAATAGCGGAGCTTATTATAATCGCGGACGACATGGGTTCTATTGAAATCCAGGAGGACGGCAGGCTGAAAGGATACGGCACCGAGACCGGCGCGTTCGTGCGGCTGGACGACCTCCAGGCCGGGTACGCCTTCGGCAAGATAGACCGCTCGATAATTATGAGCCCGCAGAAGACGAACGCGAGGGTCGTCCTGCCGGTGACCACTCTGGACGAGGTCCTGCACGGACACAACGTGGACTTTATTTTGTACGCGAATAATTTCGAGGAGACGGACGCGGACCATCCAATAATCGAGAGGTTCGGTTCAGCCCAAAGCGCCCTTCGGGTTTTCCGGGAAGGCGCGGCAGTGTCCAAAGGCACCACTACGGCGACCGGCCTCACACACCACTATTTCGCGAACCCCTTTGGCGCACCGCAGTACCGGGAGCTTCATGATAAGATTGCGGAAGATGTCTTCGACGCGGCGTTCAGAAGCGGCGTTTTCGTGGGCCAGGTGCGTACCCGCCTCGGAATTCCGGGTAATGAAACACGAGGCCCGCACGAGGCCGCGGAGGCGCTGCTGGAGCTGATACTGAAGAAGTGCAAGACGGAGAAGTGCGGTTAAAACTATGCTGTCTTATGAACTTCGCGGCTTATTTCATTGAAAACGTCATAAGCCGGGGCGGTCTCTACAGTATATTTTGAAACATCCAGGCATATCTTCTGCATAGCCAATCTATATAGTTTACCCATCGGGTCGAAATAAGGACGTTCTGCGCGCCCATATTTATAACAATATACCGGATATGCCAGTCGGCGTCATCGAAGATAAAATCTCCCGCTATCCCCACTGTCCCCTCTATTGCACATAAACTTTTAAAAACTTTCGGCTGTAAGCTATTTGCTTACTCCGCAAAATAAATATGTAACCCTTTTTCGTTCGGTTTAGTTCGCAACCGATGATATTTATGCGACCGGCGTCGGTTGACAAAGCATCATTATCTGATATGTTTTCAAGAGAAAGAGAAACGACCCCTGAGCAAACGGGGAAAACATCTATAAGGAGAAATGTTATGTCAAAGATGCGTGTTGCGCAAGTCACTCATGCCGGTGGCCCCTTTGAACTCGTTGAACGCGAGATCACAGAGCCCGGCGTCGGACACGTGCGCATAAAGACCGAAGCGTGCGGCGTCTGCCACAGCGATTCACTGACAAAAGAGGGAGCGTGGCCGGGCATTAAGTACCCTAGGGTTCCGGGACATGAAATCGCAGGAATAGTTGACGCGGTCGGCGAGGGCGTTGCGGGATGGACGAAAGGCCAGCGGGTAGGAGTCGGGTGGCACGGCGGGCATTGCGGCCACTGCGATTCTTGCCGCCGCGGCGACTTTATTACCTGTCAAATCGCCCCCGAAATCCCTGGCATCTCGTACGACGGCGGCTACGCCGAATACGTGATCGTTCCTGCCGGAGCGTTGGCGGCAATTCCGGACGGCCTTTCATTCGTAGAGGCGGCGCCCCTTATGTGTGCGGGAGTCACCACCTTCAACTCGCTTAGAAACAGTAGCGTGCGGTCCGGTGATATGGTTGCCATACTCGGGGTGGGAGGTCTCGGCCACCTGGGTATTCAGTTCGCCGCGAAGATGGGTTTTAAGACAATCGCCGTCGGGCGAGGCAGCGACATCAAACCGCTTGCCCGAAAGCTCGGCGCCGTCGAATACATTGATACGAACACCCAGGACCCCGCTGCGGAACTATTGAAGCTGGGCGGCGCGAGGGTGATTCTGGCGACCGCTCCGGATAGTAAATTGATGAGCGCGGTCCTGGGCGGTCTCGGTATTAACGGGAAGTTAATGGTTATCGGAGTCACTGCCGAGCCCCTGCAAGTGTCGGGGATACCGATGATTGCGGGAAGACGGTCGATTGCGGGCTGGCCCGCCGGCAACTCGATCGATTCTCAGGATACACTAAATTTCAGCGTGCTCACCGGCGTACGCGCCATGATTGAAGTCTTTCCGCTGGAGCGTGTAGCAGAGGCCTACGACCATGTGATGAGTGGCAAGGTGCGGTTTCGCGCCGTCCTCACTACCACATCCTAGAGCAAGCATAGCAAGTACAAATCGGCCCGATAACTCTGTAGCATCGCATCGTGATGGCTTATTTGAACCTCCGGCCGGTAAGTTATTGCGATTTCAAAGAGTTAGTAATCTAATCCCTCTGTCGCTATACACCCAATGTCGATTTTTATGGAGATATATTTGACGATTTTTAAATTATTTGTTACATTGGAAGAGGCGACGTGGCCGAGCGAAAGGCAAGGGTCTGCAAAACCTTTTACAAGTGGTTCAACTCCACTCGTCGCCTCCATACCTTCTCCAACTCATAAAAGTCCCGGCAGGTCCATGTATTCGCCTTATCTAAAAAAACCCTTGATTTCAAAGGATTTCTTTTTTGAGTCAAGGGCCTTGCTCGTGTATCACCTAACCCTCTTGTTCTTTTGATATTGAACTTATTTATATTTTTCTGTATGCTGACTTTAACGAGAACCTGGTATTACCTTTAGTTACACGTTTTGAAAAGGACTATACAATATGTTGAGCAATAGGCACTTCATTAGACATGCATTATGCTTTAGCGCCGTTATCCTTTCACTGTTTGCCTCTTTTGCCTACGGCGAAGGGCCGGTACCCATCCCGCCCCCGGCAGAAAACTCTTCCGACGTCCTGATAAAAGCGGTTGGAGACGCGATACAGAGGGTGAAACCTTCGCTGGTGCGGATATTAGTAGTGGCGGTAAAATACGAGGACGGGCGCGAAGTTAAGTACAGGACCCTTGGCAGCGGCGTCATCATTACAGGCGACGGTTACGTAATTACAAACCATCATGTCGCCGGACATGCCAGGCGGATATACGGGGACGGCGCCAGCAGGCCCATCGCCGATCCACGTTGCTCCGGACATCGATGGCGGAGGTGTGGTCGGCGCGCCCGGATAAGTTCCGCCGGGGGGCGTGCCCGGAGGCGGAGTCCAGCCTCCGCCAGGCGGTGGCGTGCCGGGAGGCGTCCAAGGCGCGCCCGGAGCGGCGCCGGTGGGCGTCCAATTTCCAGGTTGGCCTGTTGGAGTTCCCGGCGGCGTCCATCCGCCTTGCTGAGCGGGAGCTGGCGCACCCGGTTGATTCCAAGCCACAGGCATACCGGCCGCAGCCGGAACGTAACCCGGCAAACCGAGCGGATGCTCGAGGCCGGCTCCAAATTCCTCGACAGTTTGAAAGCGATCGTTGGGATTTTTAGACAGGGCCTTCAGCACGCACTGCTCGAATCCGGGCGCGATGTAGGGGTAATAGCGCGTCGGCGGAGTCGGCGGTGTATTGACGTGATCGGACATCACCTGAAAATCGCTTTCGCTCTCAAACGGCAGATGCGCCGTGAACATTTCGTAGAGCGTGGCGCCCAGGCTGTAAATGTCAGAGCGTATATCGACGGGCAAATTGCGAATCTGCTCGGGCGACATGTAAGCCACGGTTCCCATGCGCGTGCCGGTTCGCGTCAAGCGTTGGCCGCCCAGCACCTTGGCGATCCCGAAATCCATCACCTTCACGATTCCGGTTTTCGTCAGCATGATGTTGCTGGGCTTGATATCGCGATGCACGATGCCCATGCGATGCGCGAAGCCGATTCCGAGCAGCGCCTGGCGGAACAGCGGCACAGCCTCTTCGGCGGGAATCACGCCGCGGCGGCGAATAATTTGATCGAAGGTTTCGCCTTCAAGGAGTTCCATCACCATGACGCAAACGCCATCGACCTGCATGAAGCTGTAAAGCGTGGCGATGTTCGTGTGGTTCAGGTTGGCCTGCGCCTTGGCTTCCGCGCGGAAGCGTTCTACCAGCGCCGGCGTGCCCACCAACTCCTGCGAGAGGACCTTGATCGCGACCGGCCGATCGAGCGTGGTGTCCACGCCCCGATAGACGACACCCATGCCGCCTTCGCCGATCTGCTCAACGATTTTGTAACTGCCGATCTGCGTTCCGATCATGCCTCAGGGTCCTTACTGCCTTCGGGCTTCTTGCTGGCCTCGGGTTCCTTCGCGTCAGGATCCTTCGCCTCAGGGGCTTTGGCTTCGGGAGCTTTGGCCTCGGGAGCTTTGGCCTCGGGAATCTTGGCCTCGGCGGCCTTGGCTTCGGAAGTCTTCGCGTCAGCGGAAGGCTTCGCGGCGGGTGGCTCGCTCTTCACTCCGTCGACCTGCGTCTTGCGCATACTGTCGGAGGCCACGCGCAAAAGTTGCACGGTAATATTATCGTGTCCGCCGCGCGATTTCGCCAGCTCGATCAGATCTTTGCAGCCCTTGTCGAGCGCGTTTCCGTTTACCGCTTGTTGCATCTCCTCGTTGCTCACAAGTCCGGAGAGCCCGTCCGTGCACATTAGCAGCGTATCACCGGGTTGCAGCGGCAGGGGAT
>JBEKYB010000004.1:0-15467 GCA_049511435.1 Nitrospirota bacterium
TCGGGTGAGGCCGGAAAGGGGCCGTCCGCCCCGTCGTCCCCATCGCCAGGGTCGAATGGGGTCGAAGGCACTCCGCGCAGGCTGATCCGGCCCTCGGAGGAAGATCTGGAGAGGTACGCGAAGCTAGACAAGGAAACCGAAAAATCAAAGGCCGACTCCATTACGCTCGATACTGAAGACCTGATGTCCACCGCGTACATGCACAGTTTAAAGACCCGGATTGAGATGATATGGAAATACCCCGAGACGGCCAGGCGCGACGGGCTTGAGGGAAACCTTGTAATGCAGTTCACCATAGCCAAATCGGGTAAAATCTCCGGCATAGAGCTTCTTAAGTCTTCCGGATACCCTATGCTGGACGAGGCCGCAAAGCAGGCACTACTGGATGCAAGCCCTTACAACCCGCTGCCGCAGAGCTGGAAAAAAGACTCTTTCACCATCACCGGCACGTTTATCTATACGCTTTACGGAGGACTTTCCAGGGGGTTCAATTTGGACGACATAGAATGACGACTTACGACTTATATACAGGCCATTACGGGGTCGAGGCAAGAGCATGAACTATAAGCTTGACCGGAGACTTTTAGCCTGGTGGTTCGCCGCCGTCCTCGTTATAATATGCACCCATTTAACGCTTGATTACCTGGGTTTTGAGACCCAGTACAAGGTAATGCTCGCGTCCGCCATTACCGCTTCGGTCCTCATGTTACCCTACTTTTTCATGCGGAAGCGCGTGATGGAACCCTTAAAAGAGCTGCGGGACACCGCCTACCGCATCATAGCGGGAGACCTGTCCGCGCGCTCAGCTATCACAAGCCCCAATGAGTTCAGGGAACTCTCCGAGACGATAAACGCGATGGTCGCGAAGCTCTCGACCGCTTACGGCCAATTAGAGAAGGCGAATGCCGCTCTGGAAGAGACGGTCAGGGAGCGGACCGCTGCGCTCACGATAGAGCACGAGAAGCTGGCCGCGATATTCAAGAGCATACCCGACGGGGTGATATTCGTATCAATCACGGGCGAAATACTGGAGATAAACCCGGTGATGGAAGAGATATGGGGTGTAAAAGCGGAGGAGCTTAAGGGCAGGACGGTGGCCGAGCTTCCCGAAGGGCTTTTGAAGGACTCGCTGTTACCCAAATGCGGCGACCCGAACCACCACCGCCGGTGCTGGGAGGTCTTCGACTGCGTACATAAAAACTGCCCCGCCTTTATGTCGGAAGACCTGCGCTGCTGGCTCATCTCCGGGACGTTCTGTCATAGCGAGGTCCAGGTCAGCGTGAAAAAGAAGCTTGAGGATGTCTGCAGCAAGTGCATTGTATACAAGGACGTAATGGAGCACTGCGGCGAGGTCATAGAGATGGAGATAAAGGGACGGCAATACAAGATCAGCTCCTCACTCGTCCTCAACCTGGACCAGAAGGTAATCGGCGAGGTCAAGACCTTCTACGACGTGACACAGGAAAAGCTCCTGGAAAAGAGGAAAGCGGACTTCGTCTCGCTCATCACGAAAACGAGTACCTGGGCACCATAAAGGCCAACGGCAAAAGGCTCCTGGACATGGTGGAGGAGTACCTGGAGCTGACGAAGCTCGAGGCGGGCATGATGGCAATGGAATTCAAGGCCGCGAAACCAGCGGATTTTATAGGCGACGCTGTAACCGGGGTGATGGTCCAGGCGAAGGAAAAAGGCATAGCGCTCGGAGTTTTCTGCCCGGACGACCTCCCTCCGGTCGAGGTGGACCGTGAGAAGATGATACGGGTGGTGACGAACATGCTCTCGAACGCGGTCAAATATACGGCAAACGGGGGCGAAGTCAGCCTGATTGGCCGCACGGTCCCGGGCGACGGGTCTGCCGATAACTTCGAGATGAGCGTTTCGGACAACGGCTGCGGGATTTCAGAAGAGGACCTCCCGCACATATTCGAACGCTATTACCGCGCCAGGAAGACGTCCGGCATCCGGGGCACCGGACTTGGCCTGGCGGTGGTAAAATCCCTTGTGGAGGCGCATGGAGGGTCCGTATCCGTAATGAGCGCGCAGGGCAAGGGCAGCACCTTCACCGTCAGGATACCCCTGAAACGCAGGGCCCCGGACGCCAAAAGCGATACCCTTGCCTAGCATCCATCGTGAAATTGTTTTGAAAGGTTAAATAAGCTTGCTTATAGACACTCACGCCCACCTCGACATGAATCAGTTCAAGGACGACCTTAAAGACGTCCTCAGCCGTGCGAAATCCTCGAGGGTCTCACATATTGTCACGATCGGGGCCGACCCCGCATCGAGCCAGGCGGCCGCGCTGCTTGCAGCGGACCACCAAGAGGTTTATTTCGCTCCCGGCTTCCATCCGCATGACGTAAAAAGCGTAACGGAGAAAGACTACGACTCACTACGCGCGCTGCTGAAGGACAAGAAGGCGGTCGCGGTAGGTGAGATAGGCCTCGATTACCACTACGACCTGTCTCCCAGGGACGTGCAGCGGGAGCATTTCATCCGTCAGTTGGGGCTGGCGGCCGAGGCCGGAAAGCCGGTCATAATCCACTCGCGCGAGGCGGAGAAGGATACGATGGACATCATCGAGTCAGTCGGCCTACCCGCCCGGGGCGGGACAATGCACTGCTTTTCCGGGAGTTATGAGACCGCGAGGAAGGCCCTTGACATAGGGATGCATATCTCGGTCGGCGGGACTCTTACTTTCAATAACTCGGGGCCGCTGCGGGAGATAATAAGGAAGGTGCCTATTGAGAGGCTGCTCCTGGAAACGGACGCCCCCTACCTGGCGCCTAAACCCATGCGCGGGAAGCGCAATGAGCCTGCATACGTCAGGTACGTGGCTGAGACGCTCGCGGACATAATGGGCCTGAGCGTGGAGGACGTGGAACGGATAACAACCCTCAATGCCCTTGCCCTCTTCGGCATTGACAGTTTGCCGGATGAAGGGGCTATCGCATACCCCATACGCAGTTCGCTCTACCTGAATATAACGAACAGGTGCACCAACGCCTGCATATTCTGCGTCAGGAACAAGACGGACTTCGTAAAGGGCCACAACCTCCGCCTCCGTCAGGAGCCGTCCATCGACGAGATACTACGTGCGATGGAGGGTTTCGAGAGGTACGACGAGGTTGTGTTCTGCGGGTACGGCGAGCCGTTTTTGAGGCTCGACGTCATAAAAGAGGTGGCCATGAGGGTGAAGGAGAAGGGCGTGAAGGTCCGCGTAAATACCAACGGCCATGCCCTGCTCATACACGGCCCGGGAGTTATTTCCGAGGTTAAAGGGCTTGTGGACTCGCTCTCGGTCAGCCTGAACTCCCCCTCCGAGGAGCAGTATAACGACCTTTGCAGGCCGCTTATAAAGGGCGGCGCGTATGCAGGGATGAAGGATTTCGTAATCCGTGCAAAAAAGGAGATACCCGAGGTGACGGTGACCGTGCTCGCGATGCCCGGGGTGGACGTGGCGGCGTGCAGGAAGGTCGCGGAGGAAGAACTGGGCGTGCCGCTCAGGGTACGGGAATATGACGAAGTAGGCTGATTTTAATGACATTGACTGCTTTTTGTGATATTTTATCTGATACCTCATGAGAGAAAAAGACCCACTAGAGGAGTTGAAACGGGCTAACCGTGAGCTGCTGGCGCTTTACGACATCAACAGACTGCTTCAGACGCAGCTCAATACCGAGGAAAAGCTCTACATCATCCTCACCTCACTGACCGCCGACGACGGCTTCGGCTACAGCCGCGCCTATCTCCTTATCAGGAACGAATCCGCCAACACCCTCGAGGGTTGGCTCGGGGTCGGTCCGCTCAGGGGCGACGAGGCCAGGGAGATATGGGAAGGTGTGACCGCGCTCGAGGAAGAGGATACCGACCCGGGCCGGAGGAACATCGCCGAGCTGCTTGAAAGGGCGCCGTTTGACGTAAAGGTCAGGGGCTTCGTCGTCCCCATCTCGCGCGGCCAGGGACATCCCATCCAGACGGTCATAAACCGCCGCCCCAAGGTGATAAAGGACATAACCAGCGGGAAAGACCCCCTGCACCCCGATTTCGCAGCCCTGCTCTCTTCGCCGCAGGTCGCGTTCATACCGCTTCTCTCCAAGAGCCGGGTCATGGGAGTCATGGCCGTCGAGTCCCCCGGCGGAGACCGCAGCATCGACGAAAGCCGCCTCAGGACACTGACGATATTCGGGAACCTGGCCGCAATCGCGCTCGAGAACTCGAAGCTCTACCATGCGCTGGAAGAGAAGGTAACGACGCTTGAACGGGTCAACCGCGAGCTCCAGGAGGCCCAGGCCAAGATCATGCAGTTAGACCGGCTGGCCTCCATGGGCGCGATAGCCGCGGGTGTGGCCCACGAGATAAAAAACCCGCTTAACTCACTCCTGATAAACCTGCACCTCATGAAGGAGGAAGTCCCGGCCTACTTAAGCGAGGTCCGGAAGCTGATGGAGATCGTGGAAAAGGAATCGATAAGGCTGAACGAGACTGTACACGAGTTCCTGAGCTACTCTAAGGTCCCGAAGCTCTCCCTGGTCATGACCCACCCGCACAGGGTAATCGACCAGGTACTGGAGATGGTCGAGTTCCAGGGGGCCAGCATGGGCATAAGCATCGTCCGGGAATACGGCCAGGACATCACCGAAGTTTTGATGGACGAGAAGAGGATGAAACAGGCCTTTTTAAACCTCGTGATAAACTCGCTCCAGGCGATGCCTTCCGGCGGGACGCTGACGGTCTGCACGGGGCGCGATGGGGATGAAAACGGGAAGGACGAAAATGGGAACGGCAAGTTCTTCATAGAGTTCAAGGACACGGGGGTCGGCATCCCCGGGAGCTGTATGGACAGGCTTTTCGACCCGTTCTTTACGACCAAGGAGGAGGGTACGGGGATGGGGCTTCCCATCGTCGAATCCATAATCCGCTCGCACGGCGGCAACGTCTGCATCGACAGCACGTGCGGCAAGGGGACGAGCGTGAAGCTCCGGATACCCTTAAAGAGCGAACATATCAGGAAAACATGAACTTGAAGACGGTATTGCCCACTTGAAGCTCGTCTCCGTCTTTTATGTAGGAAAGCCTCACGCCTAAGCTGTTCAGGAACGTGCCGTTCGTGCTGCCCAGGTCTTTGACCACCGCCCTGTCCCCGTAGATTGCAATCTCCGCGTGCCTTCTGCTGACCTCCGGGTCGGTGAGCTGTATATTGGCGTTGCTCCTGCCGATTATCGTCCTGGGCTTTACGAGCGCGTACTCCCTGCCCGGCTCGTCGCCCTCCACCACCTTAAGCAGGGCTTTCATGCCCTCCGGCATTTTCAGGACATCGTCCGACAGCCTCGATTCGACGTCCTTCTGCTGCTGCTCCTGCTGGGCGGGATGTTGCATAAAAAGGACCATTGTCTTACCGTAATCGACATCCCGGCCAAGCATATCGGAGGATGGTTCCCTTAAAAGCGATATCAGGAATTCGCATTTCGGGCACTTGGCCTTGGCGCCGGACGGCGGCACGTTCTCGTCCTTCACCAGATAAACCGAATGGCAGTTGGGGCAGACAACCTTCATGTGGACCTCCTGTTGCCGCCATTATACATAAGCCTCTGGCAAAAAACAAGAATTCGTTAAAACTCTCTTGACCGCCGATGATTTGCCTGTTAATATCTTTGGGATGAGAGGACCGGTCAGATGACATACAACGTATTGACAATGATTATGGCCGGCGGAAAAGGCGAGAGGCTCTACCCGCTTACGCTGCACCGCGCCAAGCCCGCGGTCCCATTCGGCGGCCAGTACCGCATCATCGATTTCACCCTGTCGAACTGCGTCAACTCGAAGCTCAGGAAGATAATCGTCCTTACGCAGTACAAGTCCCACTCCCTGGAGCGCCACCTTAACCTGGGCTGGAATTTCCTGAACCCAGAGATGGGCGAATACATCATGACGTTGCCTCCCCAGCAGCGCGTGGACGAGCACTGGTACCAGGGCACGGCTGACGCGATATATCAGAATATATACACTATCGAGAAGGAGAAGCCGACCCAGCTCATAGTCCTATCCGGCGATCATGTATATAAGATGGACTACACCAAGATGCTGGCGTACCACCGGCGCAAGAAAGCGGACGCCACGGTCGGCGCCATCGAGGTTCGGCGCGACGAAGCTTCGAACTTCGGCATAATCGAAGTTGACACGGACAACAATATCATAGGCTTCGAGGAGAAACCCAGGGAGCCCAAGACAATCCCTGGCAAGAAGAACTGGTCCTTCGCCTCGATGGGCATTTACATCTTTAATACCGACGCTATCATCGAAATACTCAGGGAGGACGCGGAAAAGTCGCCGTCCTCCCACGACTTCGGCAAGGACATCATCCCCACCATGCACAAGCGGTGTAACGTCGTTGCGTATAACTTCCATGACGAGAACAAAAAGAGGGCCAAATACTGGCGGGACGTGGGCACGATAGACGCGTACTGGGAAGCCAACATGGACCTGGCATCCGTCGAGCCGCTCTTCAACCTCTACGACCAGCAGTGGCCGCTCAGGACGTACCAGGGCCAGTACCCGCCGGCCAAGTTCGTGTTCGCGCAGGAATACAAGGGCGGCAGGCTGGGCATCGCGCTCGACTCCATAGTATCCTCAGGCGCTATAATCTCGGGCGGCAGGATACAGGACTCGGTGCTCTCCCAGAACGTAAGGGTCAACAGCTATTCTGAAATCCACGACTCCATCATCCTCGAAAACGTGGAGATAGGCCGCCACTGCAAGATTAAGAAAGCGATAATAGACAAGGACGTGAAGGTCGCGGCTGGCACGACCATAGGATATGACCCCGAGGACGACAGGCGCAGGTTCACTATAAGCCCCGGCGGGATAGTCGTTGTGGCCAAGGGGCAAGTAATCCAGTAGGGGCTACTATAATGAAAAGATATATCATTATTTCAGCAATAGTAGGTCTACTCACGCCTTTTCTATTTGTAGCACTATCCACTTGGTTTAATAGACAACACAGTGGTGTTATTATTATTGCTGGCTTAATTTTAGAAATGATTTTATTTCCGCCGGCATTCCTTGGAGAATTCATTGGTATGGTTCATGAAACAACTGGATATACATTATTTGTCTTTCTGCTTTTTCTTAATGCTGTTTATTATGCTCTATTGGGACACTTTGCTTGGCGGGTCAGATGCTTGTTTAATTATCGTGAAACGGAAAATAAGGCCTATTAGTGCCACTAAATGTGGCCTTACTGTAATAGGAGGATTTAAGCCATATGCAGTACCGCTCCGGCAGCATCGGCAGGGCCATCGTAATGAAATTCGAGGACGGAGACGGACTCCTTGACGGTATAACCGAAGTGGCACGGAAGGAGTCGGTAAAATCCGGCTTCTTCCTCCTCCTGGGCGGCATGCGGAGCGCAGGCATGGTATGCGGGCCGAAAGAGCCGGTCCTTCCGCCAGAGCCTTCATGGGAAGGGTTTGCGGACGGACGCGAGATAGTCGGCGTCGGCTCGGTCTTCCTCAAGGACGGGGAGCCTGCCGTCCACCTGCACGGCGCGGTCGGAAAGTCCGATAAGACACTCACCGGCTGCATACGAAAGGACGACAAGGTTTTCCTGGTAGTCGAGGCTGTACTGCTGGAGATTACCGGAATCGAAGCGGAGAAGAAGGTAAACGAAAAGACCGGCATCGCCATGCTGGAGTTTTCATAACGAGACCGAGAAGAATTTCTGTACTGCGTCCTCGAATTCCGCGATAGTCCCTGCATGGTTTATCACGCGCCGGAACTCCGGAGAGCCGACAAGCCCTTTCGAGTACCACGCCCCGTGCTTCCGCATGACCTTCACTCCCGCGCTCTCGCCAATCCGCCCGGTTACCGCCCTCAGATGCCTTAGGAGCGTCTCGCCCCGCACCTTCGGCTCCGGCGGCGGGAGTTCCCCGTGCTCAAGCAGCGCGTTTATCTCGGAGAATATCCACGGGTTTCCCAGTGCGCCCCGTCCGACCATCACCAGGTCGCAGCCTGTCTCGTCTAGCATCCTCCTGGCGTCGTTTGCCGAGACTATATCCCCGTTGCCTATGACAGGAATCTTTACGGCCGCCTTCACAGCGGCAATCTTCGACCAGTCCGCCTTGCCGCCAAACCCCTGACCCGCCGAGCGCCCGTGTACAGCCACGGCGGACGACCCGGCGGCCTCCGCCGCCTGCGCCAACTCCACGGCGACAAACTTATCCAGATTAATTCCCGTGCGCATCTTGACTGTGACCGGCACGCGAGACGCCTCCACGACCGCCCTGATTACCGCCGCCGCCTCGCTTATATCCTTCAGGAGCGCGGAGCCAGCGCCGCCCTTCGTTACCTTCTTGACCGGGCAGCCCATGTTGATGTCTATTATGTCCGCGCCCTTTTCCGCGAGCAAGCGCGCGGCCCTGGCCATGGACGCGGGCTTCCTGCCGAAGAGCTGGAACGCCACGGGCCTCTCGCCGGGGCAGGACTCGGTTATCTCGTCGGTCCCTTTTTGGTTCCGGATAAGCCCTTCCGCGCTTATCATCTCGGTATAGACAAGTGCCGCGCCCTGCTCCTTGCATATCATCCGGAACGGCATGTCCGTTATCCCCGCGAGCGGGGCAAGGACGGCTTTTCCGGTTATTTCAACGTTGCCGATTTTCATATAGCGCTGGTTAATTATCGTCCACTTATATTTCTAAAAGCCTCTTCTATCTCCCTTTTTATCTTCGGTAATTTTGGTTCATGTTCTGGATATTTTTCTCTATATTGTTTTGCATTTTCTATAGCATCATGAATCCTCTTTTTATAAGGATCCATCGGAGGCAAAGACCACATAGGTTTTAGTGTATTGCCCAGAGACATGACATGAACGTCTACAAGAGATTCCAACATTTCTTTGCTCTCATTAATTTCGTTGTTTTGAAGATATCTTAAAAGCTTAACATCGTTATTAAGCTCAACAGCTATCCC
Source organism: Nitrospirota bacterium (assembly GCA_049511435.1). Classification (GTDB taxonomy): domain Bacteria; phylum Nitrospirota; class JACRHJ01; order JACRHJ01; family JACRHJ01; genus JBEKYB01. The sequence continues at coordinate 8,965 of JBEKYB010000004.1, forward strand.
TGCATCTTGAATCGATGCTATCATTGACAAGTACTCTGTTCCCTTTTCATATCCCAACTTTGTTCCTCTATTAAATCCTAAATAAATTCCAAGTACAAAAATAACCATGGCTGCAACAATATTAACAACGTTTATCTTCTTCATTGATATCCCGTTTCCTGTAAAAACTTATAAAAAGATGTTTTTAGCCTATCCCGTGCCGTGCATCTTCTCCAGCGGCAGATTCGCCTGTGGGTTCAGGTCGAGTCCGGCGATTTTCCCGGCCTGGAAGAGGTGGTATCCCGCCGCCGCGACCATGGCCGCATTGTCCGTGCAGAGCACGGGGCTGGGGATGAATACACGCTTCCCTTCCGCTTTTGCCGCGTCCGTAAGCCCAAGCCTTAGCGCCCTGTTTGCGGCGACGCCGCCCGCGACCACAATGTCCTGTACCCCGGTCATCTTAGCCGCCTGGACGGTCTTTTTGACCAGTACGTCCACCACCGCCGCCTGAAACGACGCGCATATCGCGGCTGTCTCCGAATCAGGAATGGGAGTGTCACCGATTTTGGTCCCGACGCGGGTCGATCCGCCCAGGCCCCTGACATAGTTCATCACGGCGGTTTTCAGGCCCGAAAAGGAAAAATCGAGCGAGCCAGCCTCAAGGTAGCTCCGGGGGAACCTTATGCTGTCGGCCCCGCCCGCGGCCATGCCGTCTATTACCGGCCCGCCTGGGTAGCCCAGGCCAAGGAGCTTTGCGACCTTGTCGTACGCCTCGCCTGCCGCGTCGTCACGGGTCTGGCCGAGTTTTTCGTAATCGCACCAGCCCTTTACCAGGTACAGATGGGTATGCCCACCCGATACCACCAGGAGCACGAACGGCATCTTTACGTCGTCCGACTCAAGGAATATGGCCGAGAGGTGGCCCTCGATGTGGTTGACGCCTACAAGCGGCAGCCCGGCCGAATATGCAAGTGCCTTCGCCGCCGACACGCCCACCAGGAGCGCCCCGATAAGGCCCGGCCCAACCGTCACCGCCACGGCGTCAAGGCGGCTTAAACCCGCGCCGGAGGCGCCTAACGCCTCGTGGATTACCGGCATTATGTTCTCGATATGCGCGCGGGAGGCGATCTCAGGCACTATCCCGCCGTATTTTGCGTGCAGGTCCACCTGCGAGGATACAACGCTTGAGAGAATGCGCTTTCCGTCCTCAACTACCGCCGCTGCGGTCTCGTCGCAGGATGTCTCTATGCCAAGTATCAGCAAATTATCTCCTATTTTCCCGGCAGTAAATGCCGGTTTGAATGTATCCTCAGTGGGCACATCGGCCTATCGTTAGTAATTCAGCATCCTGAGGGATATTGCTATTTTGAAAGTTATCATTGGTGGAGTGTCCATCTGCTCCGTTTTTCGGAGCGCTGGACGTTTGCGAAACGTTATGATGACTTGAAAAAAGCAATACCCCTCCGCTATCTATCTTTTCTGACTCGGCCCATTTACCAGAAGCTCCGATACCTTTACTACCTCTAGACCCTTATTGTGCATATCCGGCAGCTCCTCGGCCAGTACGCTCAGGGTCTCGGGGCGCGGATGGCCTATGGCTATCGCGCTTCCGCCTTTTTTTGCCGCCGAAACCAGCCGGGCAAGCTGGCGCCTTATATCCGCCGGGACGAGGGAGTCGTCCAGGAATATCTTGCGGGAAGCAGTCTTAACCCCGGCTTCCCGGGCGGCTTCATACCCGAGACTTTTCGGGCTCGTCCTGCTGTCCACGAAGAAAAGGTCCCGGCCTTTCAGGACGGCCATCAGGACATCCATCGCGGCCCGGTCTTCGGTAAGTGCTGAACCCATGTGGTTATTAACCCCTGAAGCGCCCGGTACGGTGGCTATGTCGCCTGCAAAGACCTTCTCGATAGCATCCCTGCCCATGCCCTCCATGAGTGCCCCAGGCCCTAGCCCCTTCATGCTCCTCCCCAGCGGCTGCATGGGCAGGTGCAGGAGGACCTCCCGCCCAGCCGCCTCCGCCTTCATTGCGGTTTCCTCGGAATGTACGAGGTGCGGCAGGACCGCCACGGCAACCGGCGCATCCAGGTGAAGCACCTTATCGAGCGCCCCAAGGTCCTGGCCCATGTCGTCTATGATTATCGCGATTTCCGCCTTTTTTGGCCCTTTTTCCTTAACAAGCGGGGCGGCAGCCGATGGTACTATCTCGCCCTTGCCCTTCCCCGCCAAGCGGGAGGGCTGCACGCGAGCGGGCTTATGCCGGCCGTGGGGCGCCGGCAGGAGCATATATATACCCGCCATGACGACGGCTATAGACAAAAAGATTAATATCGGTCTTAGACGTTTGACCTTCATAAATCGCTGCCTCCGTCAGGGTATATTATGACAGAGGCACTACTTAGTCAAGCCAAAGCGAAGATTGGGATTGACACAAAAACCTCTTATAGAGGATAATACTGGTGATTGAAGGCCAATAAAATGAAGCAGCTTCTCCAGTCTTTGACAGTAGTCCTATCGCTGACCTTTTCTTTTTCTGCCGCCCTTGCAGTAGAGGACGGGGCTGCCTCTCGTCCGGCCCCCATGCAAAACCATTCCGTCCCGGACCGGGACATCCGTCAAGACTGGGGCTTTTATGAGCCAGTCCCCGAATGCGCCCGGACGGATGCGATGGAGCCGAAGTTCGCCGCGGCACTCGACGATTTCGACAAGGGCCGGTATGAAAAGGCTGCGGAGGAGGCCGCCCTGATAGCGACGGGATGTCCGGGCACTCCATGGGAAGGCCGGGCCGATTTCCTGGCCGGTCGCGCGTTAGGGCAGGCAAAAGACGTTGGTTCGGCGCAAAAATATCTGCTGCTGGCGGTAGAAAGATACCCTGTACTCAGTGATTACGCGCTATATCTTTTGGCCGGGTATCTGAATGACAATGCAAGGTTCAATGAGGCGGCAGAGATTTACCTGAGGCTTGCCCGGGAGCACCCAAAGAGCCCGCTAGCGCCGGAATCAGTCCTGAACGCGGCGGAACTCCTGCAGATGCTGGGGAAAAACAGGGAAGCTGTCGATATCCTCGCGCCGCTCATGAAAAAACCATCCGCAAAGGCAACGTCCATACTCATTGCCGCATATGCCGAACTGGGCAAATTCAATGAAGCTTTCGCCGGGTACCGCTCCTTGTGGACGGATTTCCCTTCGTCCCCGCAAACGGCCAAGGTCGAGACGCTCATAAAGAAGCTTAAGGCTAAGGGGTTGAAGACAAAACCCTTCGACGGCTCCGATTACCTGCGCCGGGCCGATTCATATTACCATAAGGATATGCCGGGCTCAGCCGCCGAGGAATACAGGGAAGCGCTCAGGAAGCTGTCTCGTAAATCGAGCCTTCGGGAAGATGCCTTCCTGGGGCTTGGCATGGCATATCTTGGTCTGAGGGATTTCAGGCAGGCGCGGTATTCGTCCAAGAACGCCATAATGAATAACCCCTCGAAATCGCAGGGCGCCGAGGCATGGTCCATGCTGGCCCGAATATATTTAAGGGAAGGCAATACAGCCAAGTTCCGGGAGGCGGCTTCGGCCTGCGCGAAGGAATACCCCAAAGAGCCTAAGTCTATCGACATTTTATACACCCTGGGCGTCGTGCTCTCCCAGGAGAAGGAATACGGCGCGGCCCTGGGCGCTTTCAAGCGGCTGTTAGAACTGAACCCGGAGCCGGCCAGGATGGACGAGGTCCTCTGGCAGACGGGCTGGATATTTTACTGCATGGGCGATTACGGCCAGGCGGCAAAGACGATGGGCAGACTTGCAAAGGGATTTCCCAGGTCGTCCCTGGCCCCCCAGGGCATTTATTGGGAAGCGGAGGCGCTCCAAAAAGAAGGGGCTTTAAGCTCGGCATACGGGGCAAGGAAAGAGCTTCTGGAAAAATATCCGGACTCCTTTTACGCGATACTCTTAGCCGAGGGAAAGCCCGCCGTACTGGTACGGGCTACGGATGACATAGCATCTCTCCCTGAGCCTCGGTACGATGAGCCCGAGGTCAACCCGGACGAAAAAGACCCGAGACTGGCAAGGGTATGCGAGTTGGGAATCCAGGGCATGAAGGAAAAGGCGGAGTACGAACTCGCGCATTTGGACGGGGATTATGCCGGGACCCTTGACGGCCTTAAGAAGGTCACGGAGCTGCACAACGCCCTGGGGGAATATAGAAGGCCGCTCGAACTCGCGCTCCAGGCATATAATGCCGATATAGGGTCGGGAGACGGCAAGATACCCGAAGAAGCCCTCAGGCTCCTTTATCCCTTGAACTTCTGGAACACCATCTACCTATGGGCGGCCGGATACAAAATAGACCCGTGGCTCCTATGCGCGGTCATCAGGGAGGAATCGCATTACAGGCCCGATGCGGTCTCTCCGGCGGGCGCCGTCGGCCTCATGCAGCTGATGACCGGCACGGCGGATATCATCTGCAAGAAGCTGAACATAAGCGGGACTAGCAAGGACGACCTGAAAAATTGCGACTATAACATACCGCTTGGCGCGTATTACCTTAGCTCGCTGGTACGGAAATGGAACGGGCGGCTGGCCTATGTAATGGCCGAGTATAACGCGGGGGCGGATAGCCTCAAGAGATGGATAGACAAAGACCCTTCCGCCCCTGACGACCGGTTCATAGAGAGCATCGATTATGCGGAGACCAGGGGCTACGTGAAGAGGGTCATGAGGAACTACTTCATGTACAAAAAACTATATGAGGAAAAGAATGCGGATGTCATGCCGCCTTCCGCCTTATCCCATAACCCATAGTACCCAGCACATCGACCACGCCTTCCTTGTAGCTGGGGAACTTCAGCCTATACCCTAGCGCCTTCAGAGACTTATCGGGCCTTACCTTTATCGATGCCGACAGTGTCTCGGCCTCAAGCCCGCCGAAGGTCTTGGCATAGCTCTCGAAGTCCACCGTCTCCGGGACCGGCGCGCCGATTAAATCTGCGAGATACCCGATGAATTCCTTTTGCATCACCGGGTCCTCGTCCGACAGGATGAGCACGGAGTCTTTGTGCACGCTGTTAACGTTTTCCACTATCGCCGCATAGAGGTCCGCCAAGTCGTCTATATGGAGCAGGCTTAAGTAATTGTCTCCCGGCTCGATTATCCTTGCCTTTCCGCCCACGATGTTCTCAACCAGCGTCCTGAACCACCCTTCATCTCCATAAACCATTGACGGGTATACGTTTATTACCTGAAGACCGGATTCCCGCCCGGCCCTGGCTATTTCGTCGAAGGAGTCCTCCAGCGGACGGCAGAAGCCGACTGGCCTGACTTCATCAACCTCCTCAATCTCCCTGCCTTTCCTGTCGCCCAGGCAAAGAGTATGATAGGTCACCACAACAGTCGTCGCGCGGCCCCGGCCCGCCGCCTTTATCAGGTTCGTCACCTCCAGCGCGTGGCTTCTGCCGTATTCCAGTATCTCATAGTCCGTGATGTCTTCTTCCTCGTTGAAAGGTTTGCTCAAGCTTATCACGATATCGACGTCCCGGACCTCGTCGACCCAGTCGCCTTTTTCCTTGAGGTCGCCGAATATGTAATGGATTTTATCCGGTCCCCGCAGCGCCGCCGACTGCATGCCTGTCAAATCGCCGGACAAAAGCCCAATATCCTCGCTCCCCAGGAGAGGCTCTTCCCCTTCCATCACGAACGTCTCTTCGGCCTCCTCTATCTCGCCCTCGGTCAAAAGCTCTTCAGTCCCCATTTCCTCTATCATGGCCAACGGCTCCTGCACGTCGAAGGCTATTACGTCATGCCCCCGATTGGCAAGCTCGGCCGCGACGGCGTTGCCTAAAAACCCGGCCGCGCCGGATATAAATACCTTCATATCGCACCTCCTGTCCCCGCTTCCGGTGCTTTTTGTCGTAGAAGGCGAATATTATGCCGCCTCCTCCTTTTCCCTCAGTTTGATTCCCATTTTCTCCAGGGTATAGGCCACGCCCGTCTCATAGCTTCTTTGCCTTGGGGCGTAGTCAAAGAAATCTATAGCCTTGATACCCGAGACCCTTGTCGAGATGGACATCGCCTCGGCCGCAAGCGGTCCGAATTCCTTTGAATACTCCGCGAAACTGACCATCGGCGGGGATGGAACGCCAATGAGGTCCGCGATATGGTCAACCAGCACCCTCTGCATTACCGGCCGGTCGTCCGAGATATTGAAATATTCGGAAGAATTGATTCTCTCGGCTGCGAGCGCATAATATACCGCCAAGTCTTCGACGTGGATCAGGCTGAGGTAGTTATCGCCCGGCTCCACCACCTTCGCCTTGCCGGACTCCATGTTATGGACAAGTTCCTCGAACCACCCGCCGTTTCCGTAGACCATTGCCGGGAAGAGATATACGGTATTAAGCTCCGATTCCTCGGCTGTCTTCTCTATCGTTTTGAACGAAGTCCCAAGCGGCTTGCAGTAGCCGGCGGGGTTGATCGCGTCGGGTTCGCCCGTCCACTGACCCTTCCTGTCGCCATAGCACTGCGTGTCGAAAGTCAGGATT
>JBEKYB010000005.1:0-13919 GCA_049511435.1 Nitrospirota bacterium
TTTGCCTGGTTGTCATATTCGCTTCTAATCTTCTTTTGCAGTAAGGCATATTCTTGTTGTAGTGTTATAGGCGGGGTCTGGACTTCTATGGTTGCTATTTTTTCTAAGGCAAGCTTGGGTTTCCCTACTGCGTTTGTGCGCAATTTTATTTGGCTCTTCCCTAACGGAGAATTTAAGAAAGCTGCCAAATAGGATGGCGCTATAAATGTAATATCACTTATTACGAGCCTCGCAGCGTTTTCAGTTAAGTTAGCCCCGTCAAGGATATCTGGAATGATGCCGACTATACCGATAGTTCCCGCAATAGAAATATACACGTCCGCTTTATTAATAATGTAGCGGCGAATTTGTTTTTGAGTGCTCTCTTCTAAATATCGCAGGTCGCGCATGTTCACTGTGCCGTTATCAAAATCAACTACACGTATATATGGATGCGGGGTAGAATATTGCGCAAATCCCTGTCCTTTAGGCAACCTTTTGCCGCCCTTTATTCCGCACACCTCCCCAAGCTTCTTAACCTCCCATCCCTTCGGGTTCGTCGCCGGGTCGCCGAACATCTCGACGAACAGCGCCGGTATAAGCTCCTTCATTTTTTCGCCGGCCTGCTGGCGGAGCTTGCGGAGGTGATCAGCCTCGTCCAGTATTTCAACTATCTTGTGTTGGATGGGGAGAGGCGGGAGAGGGATATTCCAGTTCACCACCTGAGCCTGAGTAATCCCTTTTACTGTTTGCACCAACTCCCTGTGCCTCTATTTTTTTTCCAAAGATGATAGATAAAACAACAGGTAGATAGGAGCTATTTGCGCGTTACATATTACGTCCTGCTGTGAGGTTGTAGTCGTTTTAGACTATCTCCTCTCTCGTGGCGAACCAGCTTCTATCACTTTCCGGCTTAGCAGCCCACTTCTCCACTAAATCCGGTAGGTCGTTATTATTAGGCTGTGGTGTGCGCTTGGTGGCAAAGGCGGTGGAGGCTGAAGCTCATCTTCTCCATTACGGGGGATTTTGTGGAAGAAGAGAGGAAGCTTGCGGCACGGCTGCTGATATTATCACAGCGAAAGCTTAGCGAAAGCCCCCCTCCCCTCCAATATTAACTGCTTGATTTAGCAGTATAATTCATGGAGCGGGTGGCGGGATTTGAACCCGTGACTTCGACCTTGGCAAGGTCGCACTCTACCGCTGAGTTACACCCGCATAATACTTAACCAGCGCATTAATATAATTATACATGAGCCTTTTGTCAAGCGAAAACTGCCCGTGAGGCCATTGCCGGAAGATGTCACGGCGCTTTTCCAGTAGAGCCACTAAATTAAAAACCCGCGAACCTGTCAAATTCGAAAATTCTTCCAGCGTATTTAATACCCTTGCATTCATTATACTAAATGATATACTAAATATTTTGTAACAAACAACTTACTTGAGGACTAGGAATTGCCCGAGGATAAGTTAAAAAAGCTTGTCGGTATAATGGCACGGCTGCGCGGCGAGGGGGGCTGCCCCTGGGACAAGGAGCAGACACGCGAGTCGCTGAAACCGTTCCTGGTGGAAGAGACTTACGAGGTCCTGGAGGCGATCGATGAAAAAAACCCTTCAAAGATAAAAGAAGAACTCGGAGATCTCCTCTTCCAGATAATATTCCACGCCCGGCTGGCCGAGGAGCAGGGCGATTTCGGCATTGAAGACGTGCTGGACAGGATAGCTGAGAAAATGATACGGCGCCACCCGCACGTTTTCGGAGACAAGGAGCTAAAAACGTCCAGGGACGTGCTGGCGGACTGGGAGTTGATGAAGAAGACCGAGAAGAGCTACTCGGACAGGAAATCCATCCTTGAAGGCGTCCCTAAGGAGCTCCCGGCCCTTATCCGCGCCCACAGGCTCCAGGAGCGGGCTGCGCGGGTCGGATTCAATTGGGAGAAGGTCGAGGACGTAGCGGCCAAACTGGACGAAGAGGTCGGAGAGTTCAAGAGGACACTGAGCGGCGAAGACCCCGAACGGATAGAAGACGAACTGGGGGATATATTCTTCGTCCTGGTGAATATCGCGCGTTTCGTGGGGGTGAACCCGGAAGACGCGCTCCGGAAGACGATATCCAAGTTCATCTCGCGTTTCCAGTACATCGAGGAGGAGGCGGCAAGGGCGGGGCGTGAGCTTTCCTCCATGTCCTTAAGCGAAATGGACGATCTCTGGAAGGAAGCGAAGGAAAAAAACAGGTGACGGCGCCCGATATAATACTTAGGACGGAGTACCTTTCCAAGAGGTACAAGGACCGCTGGGCCGTGCGCGACCTCAACCTCGTAATACCGAGGGGCGAGGTCTTCGGCTTTCTGGGTCCTAACGGGGCCGGCAAGACCACTACCATAAGGATGATGGTCGGACTGATAAGCCCCAGCTCCGGCAGCGCATCGATAAACGGCCTGGACATACACAGGGACCCTCTGAACGCTCTCAAATGCGTCGGGGCCATAGTTGAGACGCCCGCCTTTTACGGCTACCTCACCGGCCGGGAGAACCTGAGACTGCTAGGCAAACTCTCGGGCGGGGTGAATGAAAGCCGTATCGACGAGGTACTGAAGATGGTAGGTCTCCTGGACCGGGGCGGGGACAGGGTAAAGGGGTACTCCCAGGGGATGAGGCAGCGGCTTGGGATAGCCCAGGCGCTTCTCTCGAACCCAGAGCTGGTGATCCTCGACGAGCCTACTAACGGCCTCGACCCATCCGGTATGATAGACATACGCCGTTTAATCAAGCGGCTTTCCGCGGAGCAGGGCATCACGCTATTCCTCTCCAGTCATCTCCTCTATGAAATCGAGGCGGTATGCACCACGGTGGCGGTCATAAACGAGGGGGTGCTGATGGCCCAGGGGCCGGTGAATGAGCTTCTGAAGAAGGAGCTCGTCACGCTGGAGGTCAGGGTTTCGGACAAGGGTAAGGCGAAGGAAGTCCTGCGGGGCCTTGATTTTATCAATTCGGTCGATGAAGAGAACGGCGGGCTGGTACTGAAGACCAGGGGCACCCATGCCGCCCTTGTGAACAAGATGCTCGTGGAGGCCGGGGTAGAGGTATCCGCGCTTATGCCGCGCGAGGCATCGCTAGAAGATTTCTTCCTGAAGCTGACCGGCGCCTCAACCGGCGACCGCGCATGAGGACGGAAAAATGTTAGAGAGAATCCTGACGCTGACTAAAATGGAGCTATATAAACTCTCCAGGCAGAAATATTCGTACCTCCTGATGCTCTTCGTACTCCTAAACGCGGTGCTGGTCGGGGCCGGTTCCAGGATATTCCCCGCCCTTATCTCCGCGATGCGGGGCGGCGGCGGGGTGGTATTCGACGGATACACGTTCGCGTCCATAATCGCCTCCGGCACATTCAGTTCCGCCGGGGCGGGCACCATCGCAATGCTCGCGTTCTCCGGACAGATGGTGGCCGCCGAGACGGACAGCGGCACCTTGAAAAACATTCTGGTGCGCCCGGTCAGACGGCAGGAGTTTATAATCGCAAAGGCGGCGGCTCTTCTCGTCTATTGCCTCTTAGTGGTGCTGCTAATCGGCATCCTGAGCGCCATCGCCGGGGCGACGTTTTATAACATGGGCGATATCTCGATACCTGAGACGGGTGAGGTATTCAGGACGCGGGGCGAGATGCTTGGCAACCTGGGTATCAGCTATGCGCTCGACCTTTTTTCCATTTATACCGTCGGGTGCATGGGGCTTTTTCTGTCCGTCCTCATCAACAACGCAGGCTGGGCGGTAATCACCTCGCTTGTGGTATACTTCCCGATAATGTTCCTTAAGAACTTCGATTTCTTCGGCGCATGGATATTCCCGTCGTACATGGATATGGGCCAGAACATCCTGAGGGAGATGGCGGTGGTGAAGTCTAAGTCCTGGACGCCGGACATATACTCGTTTTTCGCCGTCACGGTCCTGACCATAGTCTTTTTCCTGGTCCTCTCGCTTATAATATTCAGAAGGAAGGAAATACAGTGACAAGACTCTGTTCTTTGCTCCTGCTGGTCTTACTCGTTTTATCCTCAGCAGTGGCAGCCGCCGCCGAGCGGCCCGACTACAAACAATACCAACTGCGCCTGCCGGGCGACTTGATAGACGTCGCGGTCGAAGACCTGGACGGAGACGGCCTAAAAGATATCGTGGCCTTTTGCCAGTACACCAAGAACGGCAGCGCCCGCTCGGTCTCGATATTCTACCAGAAGAGAGGCGGCGGCTTTGGCTCTGAACCCGACCAGAGCTTTGTAATAGACCCGGAGGCAGTGGTATATGACATCGGCGACCTCGCCAAGACGGGCAGGCGCTCCATCTGCATTATGAGGCCGGACGGCCTGTATGCATACGAGCTGCAAGGCAGAAGCTACAATACCAGGCCGGTCCTCCTTATAAAAACCGGCAGCATCTTCATCCAGCGGGACGCATTCGACCTGCCCCGCTGGCCGCTTATCCTGAACTCTGCCCCGGAGCCCGCGCTCATACTGGTGCCCTTCGTCAACAGGGTAGAGGTATTTGCCCATAACGGGACCGGTTACAAGGCAACCGGCACCCTAAGGTTTCCCACCCGGACAAGCTTCATGGAGGAGTTCCTCATGCCGACCGGGCGTCTCAGCATGGTAACTAAAATGCCCGCCGTCTCGGGCATCGCGTACAATTCCCCGTCCGGCCACGACCTGATGATATCCATGGACGACAACGCCGACATCTGGCTCAGGGGGCCGTCCGGCCTGAGCGAAGGACTGCGGTTCAGGCCCGGCCTGATGGAGGTAAAAAAGGACTCCGACAGCCTCGAGGCGGCGAGGGTCCAGTCCGTTGACCTTACCGGCCGCGGCAAATGCGATATCGTGGTCACGAAGATGGAGGGAGGAGTCGCCCAGACCAAGACGCTCGTATTCATATACATGCGGAGGAAGGACGGCAGTTTCCCTGAAAAGCCCACCCAGACCATAATAACCGAGGGCGTTATCGGCCCCAGGATAATAGACATGACCGGGAGCGGCAGGAAGGACATCGTGCTGCCCTCGGTCAAGATGGGCCTCAATAACCTCATAAACATGCTGACCTCCAAACAGGTAAACGTCACCGTCGGATTTTATATCCAGCAGCCTTCCGGGCTGTACCCTGACAGGCCGACCAGGGAGAAGAATATAAATTTCAAGCTTGACGTATCGAACATGGGAAAGAACGCGAGACCTGTCATGGCATTCGGAAAGTTCACGAAGGGGCCGGGCATGGGACTGGCCGTGACATCGAAAGAGGACAGGGTTTCGATATACATGCCCGACAGGTACAGTGTGATAAGCGACAACCCGGGGCTTAGCCTGAGCGTGCCCGCGCCGTCCGAGATCGAGGCCGTCGATTTAAACGGCGACGGGGTGGATGACCTGGTGATGTCCTATAAGAAGGTAAAGGCAAACCGGAAGGAGATAAACGTATTTCTCTCGAAATAGATTGAAGGCTCAGGTTCCTGAAGAGAGGAACATCACGGTGACTTTCGTCCCGGCGCCATCCTTGCTCTCGATGGATATCTCGCCGCCGTGCGCGTCCACTATCCATTTGCAGATGCAAAGCCCAAGCCCGGTCCCGCCGGACTCCCTCGCACGCGCCTTGTCAACGCGGTAGAACCGCTCGAATATCTTCGGCAGCTCAGCCTCCGGGATGCCGATGCCCGTATCGGCAACGGTGACCTTTACTATGCCGGCGACTTTACTCATCTCCACGTCCACCTTGCCGCCTTCGGGGGTATACCTGAGGGCGTTCTCAATAAAGTTTATGAAAAGCTGCTTCAGCCTGTCGGGGTCGCCCTCGATTATGCTCTCCTCTGCCTCGGGAAGCTGCAGCTCCAGCTTTATCTTCTTTCGGACTGAAACCGGTTTAAGGATATCGCACACCGACCAGAGCACCTCGCCTAGGCTAACCGGACCGAAGTTCATCAGGAGCTCGCTTGCGTCCGTGCGCGCCAGGAACATCAGGTCTTTAAGCAGGTACTCCAGCCTGTCTATCTCTTCAAGGTTGCTTGCGAGCACGCCCTTGTACTCATCGACGTGCCGCTCCCTCCTCAGTGCAATCTCGATATTCCCCTTCATTATGGTTATGGGAGAGCGCATCTCGTGCGATGCGTCCGCGAGGAAGCGTCTCTGGGAGGTCATGGCCTCTTCCATCTTAGATTTAAGCGAGTTCATCACGGAGCGGACCTCGGCCGCTTCGTCCGGAAGCGGCTTGTCCGAAGGGAGGTCAATCCAGCCGTCGTTCTCCCGCCTGCCGCTGCCGGTGGCGAGCTTCTTCAGTATCCATAGCTCCAGCGCGCTGACTATGTAAACCGAGACGAACAACCCGGCCATGAAGAATAAGAAAGCGATAACGAGCGCTGTAACAGCGCCATGCGGACGGATTAAGTGATAGAGGCCGGAGGAGAGAAGGAATATCAGCAGGCCGAGCTGCACCGACCGCAGCGCGATCCTTGACTTTATTGAGCTTAGCATCATGCCTTGAGGATATATCCCACGCCGCGCACGGTCTGGATAAGCTTCTTGTCGAAGTCCTTGTCCACCTTGTTCCTGAGGAAGTTTATGTAGACATCGACGACGTTGGTCATCCTGTCGAAATTTATATCCCAGACGTGCTCGGACAAAGTAGTCCTTGACAGCGGCCTGTTCACGTTTCTCATCATGTACTCGAGCAGGGCGAACTCCTTGGCCGTCAGGACTATCTCCTGCTCGCCGCGCCTCACCTTCCTGGTGGCTGGGTCCAGCGTCAGGTCGTCCACCTTCAGCATGGTAATCTCGGCCTTGCCGCGCCTCAAAAGAGAGCGCAGCCTCGCAAGGAGCTCCTGGAACGCGAACGGTTTCGTCAGGTAGTCGTCCGCGCCGGCGTCAAGTCCCATGACCTTGTCGGCAAGGGTGTCCCTGGCCGTCAGCATCAGGACCGGGACGTTCATCTTTTTGGCCCTCACTTCCCGCATGACCTCTATCCCGTTCTTGCCCGGGAGCATAAGGTCGAGCACGACTGCGTCGTACACGTTCATCTCGAGCATGGCGAGGCCCTCGATGCCGTCAACCGCCATGTCTACCGCGTAAGACTCCTCCTGGAGCCCCTTCGCGATAAAGCTTGCCACCTTCGGTTCATCCTCAACTACAAGTATCCTCATTTCAACCTCTAATAAAGTAGCCTGCCGTCAAGCCCTATATCCTCCGGGAAACGCTTCGACATATATTCCACGGCGAACTTCCTGGCCTCCTCGGCCGTGGCGAGTTGCAGCATCTTCTCCGCCAGGACCATGGCCTCCTTAAGCTCCGACTGGCGTATTATCTTCTTCATCCTGGGGACGGAGAAGGGGTTCATGGAGAGCTCATCGAACCCGAGTCCTATAAGTATAAGCGAATAAAGGGACTCACCCGCCATCTCACCGCACATGGCAACGGGTATTCCCTCCCTGTGGCCCGCATCGACTATCATCTTCAGGAACCTGAGCACCGCCGGATGGAGCGGCTCGTACAGGTATGCAACGTGCTCGTTTGTGCGGTCGATAGCCAGCGCGTACTGGATCAGGTCGTTCGTCCCGACGCTGAAAAAATCCACCTCCCTGGCCAGCAGGTCCGCGATGATACCGGCCGAGGGTATCTCTATCATGCAACCTATCTCTATCCCTTCGTCGAAGGGTATTTTGTCCTCGCCCAGTTCCTCCATGGCCTGGCGGACTACCTCGTTAGCCTGGCGCACTTCCGTAATCCCGGAGATCATGGGGTACATAAGCTTTAGTTTACCATATGCGCTGGCTCTTAGTATCCCCTTGACCTGGGTCTTGAATATCTCCTTCTTCCAGAGCGAAAACCTGATAGCCCTCAGGCCAAGCGCCGGGTTGACCTCGTCCTTTATAGGCATCGGCACCGGTATCTTGTCCCCGCCGAGGTCGAACGTGCGGACGACGACGTGGTGAGGGTCCAGTCTCTCGGCCATCTTCTTGCACGCGAGGAAATGCTCTTCCTCGGTCGGGAGCTCGCTCCTGTTCAGGAACAGGAACTCCGTCCTGAAGAGCCCCACTCCCTTTGCGCCGTGCGATATGATCGAATCGATTTCCTCCGGTATCTCGATGTTTGCGGCCAGATGCACCTCGTGTCCGTCCAGCGTCACCGCCGGAAGCCGGCTAACTTTTATCAGCTCCTTCTCGAAGTACTTGTACTTGCGCTGGCGTTCAAGGTAATCGAGGAAAACGTCCTGATCGGGGTTGATAATGACCCGGCCCTGGCTCCCGTCTACAACTATCGCGTCACCGTTCTTGACCTCCCCGCTTATCCTCTCCAGGCCCACCACGGACGGAAGCTCAAGCGAGCGCGCCATGATAGCGGTATGCGAGGTGCTGCTGCCGATATCGGTTACGAACGCGAGCACGCGCTCCTTCCGCATCTGAAAGGTATCGGACGGCGTGAGGTCGTGCGCCACCACTATCGACTCTTCCGGGATCTCGGACAGGGCGTCCGTCGCCTTGCCGGATAGGTTCCTCAGTATCCTCTCGCCCACCTGCTCGATATCTATTTTCCTTTCGCGCAGATAGTGGTCGCCCATGCCGTTGAAGATGCTCATGAAGCGGTTCAGGACTTCCTTAAGGGCGTACTCCGCGTTCACGTTCTGGCCCTTGATTATTTCGATGGTGCCGTTGATAAGCATCTTGTCGTCGAGTATCATCAGGTGGCTGTCGAGGATGTACCCGTGCTCCTCGCCAATGTCTAGGGAGAGCTTCTTGCGGACGTCCTCGAGCTGGTCCTTGGACGTTGCCACTGCGCGCTTGAAGCGGGATATCTCCGGCGGTATCTCCTCCTCGGTTATCGTGTGCCTGGACACGGAGACGCGGTTCCGGTCAACCAGGTATACCTTGCCTATGGCCACGCCCATCGAGACGCCTATGCCGTCATAGACTTTCATCCGCCCTCAGGCCTCCTCGTGGAATTTCGCATTTATCAGCTTCTCGATCTCCGTGACCGCTTCCGCCTCGTCATTGCCCCGGGCGCGCACGAGCACCTCCGTGCCCTTGGCCGCGGCGAGCATCATTATGCCCATTATGCTCTTCCCGTTGACCTCGATGCCGTCCTTCTCGACGGTTATGCTGGACGCGAACTGGTTCACCGTCCGGACGAAAAGGGCGGCAGCCCTAGCGTGCAGCCCGAGCCTGTTCTGTATCCTGATTGTTTTCTCGACCACTTAAACCTCGCGCTATGTTATTTCTTTACCTTCTGGTGCAGGATCCCGGAGGCAGTTATTATACTCTTGATGCCGCCCTCCTGCACGATGACCGCCAGTTCCTTTAGGCCCTTTTCCCGCCGGTGGTTTGCGAACTTTATTATCATCGGCAGGTTGACTCCCGTCAGCACCTCGACCACGTCCTCGTCCAGGAACGCAAGCGAGAGGTTCGAGGGCGTGCCCCCGAACATGTCCGTCAGGACCAAAACCCCGTCCGGGCCCTTCACCTTTTTTATCGCGGCGCCTATTTCCTCTCTCGAAGTATCGACATCGATCACGGAGCCTATGGAGACCGCCTCGGCGTTCTCCACCTTGCCGACTATTACCTCGGCCACGCTTAAAAGCTCCTTACCCAGGTTCCCGTGGGCGACTATAACAAGCCCGACCATCTTGTCTCCTTTCAGAGCATCCGGAGTTATCTATCCATGTCCCTGTGCCTGACGATGAGCTCGACGCCTTTGTCCTTCATCCTGTCTTTCAGGAACTCCACGATAGCGACCGACCTATGCCTGCCGCCGGTGCACCCGACCGCTATGGTCAGGTAGTTCTTGCCCTCATTGAGGTACAGGGGCAGGAGGTAGTCCAGCAGGGACGAAATTTTCCGGAGGAATACCGCGGTCATGCCCTTCCTCCTCACGTATTCCTGGACAGGCCTTTGCATCCCGTTCATCTCCTTGAGCTCGGGCTCGAAGTTCGGGTTCGGGAGGAAGCGCACGTCGAACATGAGGTCGGCGTCGAACGGGACGCCGTACTTGAACCCGAAGGAGATCACCTGTATCGTCATGGTCCTGACGCCGTCGTCCTTCGCGTAATGGTCGGCCAGCTCGTCTCTCAACTGATGGACCGTGAGCGTAGAGGTGTCGATTATCCTATCGGCCCTGTTCCTTATCTCCTGCATCATCTGGCGTTCGAGGCGTATCGCCTCGGCCAGCGGTTTCCCCTTGGACACGGGGTGCGGCCTGCGGGTCTCCGAGAAGCGCCTGACCAGGACCTCGTCGGACGCCTCCAGGAAAAGCACTTCAAGGTTGTGGCCAGAGGCTTTCATCTCGTCGTAGAGCTTGCTGAAGTTGCCGAAGAAGTCCCTCTCCCTGACGTCTATGCCCAGGGCGACCCTGTTTATCTTCTTGTCCGACTGCGCGCAGAGTTCCACAAATTTTGGAAGAAGCTCCGAGGGCAGGTTGTCGACGCAGAAGAAGCCCAGGTCTTCAAGTGACTTGATGGCGTAGCTCTTGCCCGAGCCGGAAAGCCCGGAGATTATGATTATCTTCAGCTTCCTCACTGCACCTCAGCCCGTTTCCTCGGCCTGGGCCAGCAGCCTCCGGTTCAGCCTCCGGTCCAGGAAGGCGGCCGCATTGACACCCTGCGTCTTGAGGGCGTGGTTTCTCGCCGCAACCTCCACTATCACGGCGATGTTCCTGCCCGGAGTGACAGGCATCCTCATATACGGGAGCTGCACCCCGGCTATCTCCTTTGTCTGGTCGTCGAGGCCCAGCCGTTCGTAGCTTTCCTCCTCGTCCCAGCGCACCAGCTCCACGACCATGTCCAGCGTCTTCCTGGCCTTGATGGCCGATATCCCGAAGAGGTCCCTGACATTCACTATGCCCAGACCGCGGACCTCCATGAGATAGCGGATGATGTCCGCGCCGGTGCCCAGGAGCCTGCCTGCGGAGAGCCTTTTTGTGACCACCACGTCGTCCGCGACTAGCCTGTGGCCCCTGACCACTAGCTCCAGGGCGCATTCGCTCTTGCCGATGCCCGACGGCCCCATAATCAGCACGCCCACTCCCATAATATCCACCAGGACGCCGTGCACGTGCATCTCGCTTGCGCCCATCTCCTCAATCGCCTTGATGATGCCCCTGATGCAGCGGTTGGTCTCCAGGCGCGATGTCAGAAGCGGCGTATCCTCTCTCTCGGCCTCATCCAACATCTCGGGCAAGGGCTCCGACCCGGCCGTTATTATGTATGCGCATGCCTTTTTGGAAAAAAGCGACCGTATCAGCTCTTTTCTCTTACGGGGAGTGAGCTTTTTCAGGTAGGACATCTCGGTCCTGCCGAATATCTGTATCCTGCGCGGGTCAAGGTTGTCGTAATGTCCCGTGAGGGTCAGGCCTACCTTCTGCACCTCCGGATGCAGCGCCTTGCGTTTCAAGCCCTTCCCGCCGGCCGCCAGCTTGAGCGCCATCTCGGGGGGGCAGGCCTTCAGGAGGTCTCGCATGTATAGTTTTTTCATCTTCTCAGCGCAGTTCCTCTTCCTTCGTTATAAGTCTCTTTATCTCGGCCTTGTCCTCCGCCTTGACCAGCTGGTCGCGGAAATGGCCGTTTTTCATCAGGCGGGATATCCTGGCCAGCGCCTTAAGGTGCTCTCCCGGCGCGTCCTCTGGGGCCACCAGAAGGAAAAAAAGCTTCGCGGGTTGTCCGTCAAGCGAGTCGAAGTTAATCCCGCGTCTCGAGCGGCCGAACGCCATGGCCAGTCCCTTGAGGCCCGGCAGCTTGCCGTGCGGTATGGCGACGCCGTCCCCTATGCCGGTGCTTCCAAGCGCCTCACGGGCCGACAGCACCCTTGCAAGGGCGTCTCCGTCCGGTATCTTCCCGTTCCTTTTCAGGAGTTCCGAGAACTCGTCCAGGACCTCCTGCTTGTTCACGGCATTAAGCTCTTCGATGATGGACTCTTCGTCCACCAGCTCAGATATCTTCAAGGATATTTTATTCCCTATTTGGTCGGCTCGATAAGCCCCACGTTGCCGTCGTTACGCTTGTAGATAACATTTATAAGCCCGGTTGAGGCATTCGCAAAGACGAAGAAGTCCTTGTCCAGAAGCTCCATCTGCATCACTGCTTCTTCCGGGGTCATCGGCTTCATGTCGAACTTCTTGGTCTTCATTATCTCGGGGATGCGTTCCTGCTCGCCGTGCCCTTCCGGGACCTTTTCGCCTTCCGCCAGGCCCTTGCCCTTATGGCCTTTCAGTTTTTCCTTGTATTTCCTCACCTGCCTGTCTATCTTGTCCATCACCTTATCTATCGAGGAGTACATCGCCTCGGTCTCCTCGGTGGCCTGGATTACCACGCCGTTTACCTTTATCTGCACCTCTGCCTTATGCCTGAACTTCTCCACCGACAGCACGACCTGCGCCTCGGCGCCATCCGGCAGGTATTTTTCCACCTTGCCGACCTTCTCCACGACATATGTCTTCAGTGCGTCAGTCATGTCCATATGTCTTCCGGTTACGGTAATATTCATTCAGTCTTCCTCCTTAGCTGTTTACCGCCCTGTCTCAGTACGGTTTCTTTCGCACGCTGGCCGGGGGAATTTTGAGTTCTCCCCGGTATTTGGCCACTGTGCGCCTAGCGATGTCTATGTTCCTGGCCTTCAGTATGTTTACGATGTGCCGGTCGTTCAACGGGTTTTTAGGGTCCTCCTCGCTTACTGTTTTCTGGATTATGTTACGGACGGTTATCGACGAAAGCGAGTCTCCGTCGAAGCTCGATATGCCACCCGAGAAGAAGTATTTAAGCTCGTATATCCCCTGGGGCGTGTGCATGTATTTATTGGTGGTGACGCGGCTTATGGTGGACTCGTGCATACCGATGTCCTCGGCCACGTCCTTCAGAATCATGGGCTTCACGTGTTCGATGCCCCGGTCGAAGAAGTCTTTCTGCCGGAGCACGATGCTCTCCGCCACGCGGTATATCGTCTTGTTGCGCTGCTCTATGCTCTTTATAAGCCACTGTGCGGAGCGCAGCTTGGACTCTATATAGTCCTTGGCCGCCTCGTCTCCGCCCCTTCTCATGAGGTTCTTGTAGAACGGGCTTATCCTGAGCCTCGGCATCCCCTCGTCGTTCAGGAGTATCACGTAGGCCCCGTCCTTTTTCACCACGAAGACGTCCGGTATTATGTACTGCACCTCGGATGCGCTGAAAGGCCTGCCGGGCTTGGGTTCGAGCGCCTCTATCGCCTTCGCCGCCAGCTGGACGTCCTTTATACTAACCTTCAGAGTCCGCGCGATGTGCTGGTAGCGCTTCTTCTCCAGGTCATCCATGTGCTTCATGATCATCTCTTCGACGATCGTGCCGGTAAGCCCGAACTGGCGCGTCTGGATGAGCAGGCACTCCATGAGGTCCCGCGCCCCCACTCCCGGCGGGTCGAGGTCCTGCACCAGCCTGAGCGCCCTTTCGGCCTGGGGGGTCGTGGCCCCTGCCGCCGCCGCGATCTCCTCGAGCGTCATCTCCCGCAGGTACCCGTCCTCGTCTATATTCCCTATTATTACCTCTCCCAGCAGCCTTTCCATGTCGTCTTTCGCCGCAAGCCGGAGCTGCCAGGAAAGGTGTTTGGAGAGACCGACCGGGGATGACAGCGTCTGTTCGTAGGAGGGCTTTTCGTCTTCGGAGTCCGAATAGTAATTAATATCGTACTCTGAGTCGTCTCCCTCCAGGTAGTTGTCCCACTTCATGTCGAAGACGTCAATCGTCTGCTCGACTTCCGCGTCTTCCCTCTCGGCGTCTTCCTTCGGTTCGGTCTCGGCGTCGTCCGCCTCCGACTCAAGCGTCGAGTCCTCGAGGATGGGGTTCTCCATCATCTCCTGGTAGATAGTCTGCGAGAGCTCCAGCCGGGAAAGCTGGAGGAGCTTGATAGCCTGCTGGAGCTGTGGAGTCATCACCAGCTTCTGCGCAAGCTTCAAGTC
>JBEKYB010000006.1:0-13888 GCA_049511435.1 Nitrospirota bacterium
CGAGCTCAACGTCTACGGCAGCTCAAAACTGAAAGGGGAGCAGGAAGTCCTCAAGGTGCTCCCGGACGCGCTGATAGTCAGGACCTCCTGGCTGTTCGGGAAGAATGGCCCGAACTTCATCGAGGCGATACTAGGCCAGGTGGGCAAAAAAGACGAGCTTAGCGTAGTGGACGACCAGGTGGGGAACCCGACTTACACCCCTGATCTGGCAGACGGCATCGCAAGGCTCATAGAGTGCGGCGCAAAGGGGATATTCCACCTGACTAACGAGGGGCAATGCTCCTGGTTTTTGTACGCCAAAAAAATCCTTCAACTCGCTGGCGTCTCCGGCATAACGGTGAAGCCGGTGAGCACCGCAGAGCTAGGACGGCCCGCGCTCAGGCCGGCATATTCGGTGCTTTCCAAGGAGAAATATCATAAGACCACCGGCCACAGGCTGCGGGGCTGGGATGAGGCGCTGGCGGAATACCTGAAAGAGCGGGAGTGACGCTTTATAAAGATATCATACCGGAGGAATACGAGATGAACATCTGCGTTGTGGGCAGCGGCTATGTCGGGTTGGTCACCGGCGCGTGTTTCGCCGAGTTCGGCCTGCGCGTGACCTGCGTGGACAAGGACGAGAAGAAGATAGAAGACTTGAATGCCGGAGTGATTCCCATATACGAGCCCGGCCTTGAGGAGATGGTCAAGAAGAACGTGAAGGACGGGCATATCTCCTTTACCACGAAACTTGCCGAGGCCGTAGAGAAGGCGCTTGTGATATTCATAGCCGTGGGAACCCCTCCTAAGGAAGACGGCTCCGCGGACCTGTCCTACGTCGAGGAAGTCGCCGAAAGCATCGCAAGGAACATGAACGGGTACAAGGTTATCGTCACGAAGAGCACTGTGCCTGTCGGCACCGGCGAGAGGATACGCGCCATAATCAGCAGGAGCCAGAAGGAAAAGGCGGACTTCGATATAGTGTCTAACCCGGAGTTCCTGCGCGAGGGTTCGGCGATAGAAGACTTCATGCACCCGAACAGGGTAGTGGTAGGCGCCAACTCGGACCAGGCCATGGCAATAATGAAGGACCTGTACAGTCCGCTTTATCTGCTAGAGACCCCGTTCGTCCTCACGGACGTCGCCACGGCCGAGATGATAAAATACGCCTCCAACGCGTTCCTGGCAACGAAAATATCCTTCATAAACGAGATAGCCAACATCTGCGAGCTGGTCCGCGCGGACGTCCACAAAGTGGCCATCGGCATGGGGCTGGACAACCGCATCGGCTCGAAGTTCCTGCACCCGGGGCCGGGATTCGGCGGCTCCTGCTTCCCTAAAGACACCCAGGCGATAGTGCAGATAGCCAAAGAGGCCGGATACGAGTTCGATATAGTGAACTCCGTCTTGAGCGTGAACAAGAGGCAGAGGCAGAGGATGGTAGACAAGATTAAAGGCGTAATGGGCGGCAGCGTCGACGGTAAGGTGCTGAGCGTGCTCGGCCTGTCCTTCAAGCCGAATACGGACGACATGCGGGACGCCCCCGCCGTCCCCATAATAAAAGCGCTGGTATCGGAAGGCGCGTCGGTCAGGGCGTATGACCCGGTGGCGATGGACGAGGCGAGGAAGGTCCTGACAGGCATAACTTACTGCGATGGACCCTATGACTGCGCCGAAGGGGCGGATGCCCTGATAATTATGACAGAATGGAACCAATTCCGGATACTGGATCTCAAGAAGCTCAAGCACAGCATGAAGTCCCCGGTGATAATAGACCTCCGGAACGTGTACGAGCCGGGAAAAATGAGAAGCGAGGGCTTCAGGTACGCCTGCGTGGGCAGGCAGTAAAAGGAGGAGTCGGGTTGGCGAGAATACTCATAACCGGCGGCGCCGGGTTTATAGGCTCGCATCTGGCGGACCGCTTTCTTTTGGACGGGCACGAAGTAATATGCGTGGACAACCTTATCACCGGGGATACCGGGAACATATCCCATATCAAAAGCGACAGGTTCACGTTCATCAAGTACGACGTCACCAACTACCTCTTCGTTGAAGGTCCGCTGGACTATATACTGCATTTCGCCAGCCCGGCTTCGCCGATAGACTACCTGGAGCTGCCCATACAGACGCTTAAGGTAGGCTCCCTCGGGACGCACAAGGCGCTCGGGCTTGCGAAGGCGAAGCGCGCGCGGTTTCTTCTCGCGTCCACGTCCGAGGTCTACGGCGACCCGTTAATCCACCCGCAGACCGAGGACTACTGGGGCAACGTGAACCCGATAGGCCCTCGCGGCGTCTACGACGAGGCGAAGCGGTTCTCCGAGGCGATGACGATGGCATACCACCGGTACCACGGCGTCGAGACCAGGATAGTCCGGATATTCAATACCTACGGCCCGAGGATGAGGATAAGGGACGGGCGCGCAGTGCCAAACTTCATCTGCCAGGCGCTCAAGGACGAGGACCTGACCGTCTACGGCGACGGCTCACAGACCAGGAGCTTTTGCTATATCTCCGACGAAGTGGACGGGATTAACAGGCTCTTGTTTTCAGACGCGGACACGCCGGTAAATATCGGGAACCCTTCCGAGATGACCGTGCTCCAGATGGCGGAGGCTATAATCAGGCTGACCGGTTCCAAGAGCAGGGTCATTTTCAAGCCGCTGCCGGAGGACGACCCGAAGGTGCGTCAGCCTGATATTACTAAGGCAAGGAATCTCCTGGGCTGGGAGCCGAAGGTGGAGCTTGAGGAGGGTCTCGCCAGTACACTCGGTTATTTTAAAAAGAAACTGGGGGCGTCATGAACGGTGTGAAGATAAGATTCAAAATTGCTTCTTTTATTGCCCTTCTTTTTCTTGTTTTATGCACCTCCAGCTTCGCGGATGAGTTGAATTCGGCTGAAATAATAAAGAACAGCCCGTATGAGCTGGGGTTCCTGGCTGGCTACGGCTGGGCTATGGACCATCACGCAGTTCAACCATGCATAGAGCACGCGGTCTTTATGCCCGCGCTTTCCATACTCCTCACGAAGGAAGAGATAGGAAAATCTTTTTATAGAGGCCTGGTGCAGTACCAACTGGAGCCCGTAGTGGGGGTGATAACGCACCCGAACGGCAAGGTCGAGGCGGGAGCGTCTCCCATAGGGTTCAAATACAACTTTACAGCACTTGGCAGCAGGTGGTCGCCGTATTCAAACTTCGGGTTTGGAACTATTTACGAGCCGATCGGCCACGACGTCCAGGGCACTAATTTTAATTTCATACTTCAGACAGGGTTTGGAGTTGAGTATTTCCTGGACAAAAAGCACGCCATAAACCTGCAGTACCGTTACCGCCATATATCAAACGCCACGATACGTCTGCCAAACCGGAGCATCAACTCGAGCTTCCTCTTGGCGGGGTTCTCGTTCTTCTAAAAATAATGAACCCTCCCAAAATAAAGATGTATGACATTTATAAAATACCATGATGAAAAACTGTATTAATTACAGGATATAGCTCGAATGAAAAAACACTTCGCGGAACAGAGCACCCTGTTTATCAGCATAGCCAAATGGACGGCATATGCCTCGGTGGTGGGGGTGATGGCGGGTGCCAGCACCGCTGCTTTCATTAGAATTCTCCAGTGGGCGACCTCCCTGTTCACCTCGCACGGCTATTATTTCCTCCTGCTTCCGGTAACGCTCTTCATAAGCAGTATGCTGGTAAACAAGCTCGCTCCGCAGGCCGAGGGGCACGGCACGGAGAAGGTTATAGAGGCCATACACACGAAGATGGGCAGGATACCACTGATGGTCGTACCGGTGAAGCTTGTCGCGACGGTGATTACGCTGGCGAGTGGCGGCTCGGCCGGCAAGGAAGGCCCTGCCGCGCAGATAGGCTCGGGTCTTGCGTCGGGGTTTGCCAGCCTCATCCGTTTAGGCGATATAGACCGGCGGAAGCTGGTCATATGCGGGGTAAGCGCAGGGTTCGCCTCCATATTCGGCACGCCTATTGCCGGTGCCCTTTTCGGTGTAGAGGTGCTGTTCCTGGGACAGATGCTCTACGACGTGCTGTTCCCGTCGTTCGTCGCCGGGATAACCGGCTACCTTGTCGCGCATGCACTCGGCGTCAGGTACTTCGGACATGTCATCCAGAACGTCCCGCCCTTGAGCGAGATGGTATTCCTTCAATCCATACTCCTGGGCGCTTGGTGCGGGACCGTTGCTTTACTGCTTATCGAAGGGCTGAAGCTCGGACACCGGGCCTTTGCTTCTATACGCTGGCCCAGGCCCTATGTAGCCCTGATAGGCGGGGCCATGCTTGCCATGATAGGTCTTTTGGTTTCCACGAAATACCTCGGACTCGGGCTTGAGTCAATCGAGGCCGGGCTCAACGGGCAGCCGCTGCCTGTCGGCTCTTTCGCATGGAAAATCCTTGCAACATCCATAACGCTCGGATCGGGAGGGAGCGGAGGTATTGTAACCCCCATCTTTTTCATAGGCACGGCATCCGGTAATCTGTTTGGACAAATCTTCGGCGGGTCCAATTTAGCCTCATATTCAGCAATAGGGATGCTCGCCGTCCTTGCGGGTGCCGCAAACACGCCAATCTCCGCGTCCGTTATGGCGATGGAGTTTTTTGGGCCGGCAATCGGGCCTTACGCCGCCATAGCCTGCGTAGTCAGCTTCCTGGCGGTCGGCCACAGGAGCGTATATCCAAGCCAGATACTATCCGTGCAGAAGAGCCCATCTCTTGAGGTGACCATGGGCGGGCCGATAGGCGAGGTTTACAAGGTTAAAGTTTTACAACGCCCCGGGACGCTTTCAGGCATGCTGAACAAGTGTTTGAGGAGATACCGGAAGTAACCCTGGTTTTATGCGGCCCGGTCGCAGCTGCTCGGGTAACAGTCCGGCCACAGGTCGGATTTCTCAACGTCAAGAAGGTTGGCTATAAAGGTGTGAATGCGCTCTGACTTCCTGCAGCTCATCAAGGCCTCTCTGACACTGTCCGGGGTAGTGTTGAGGATGTCCCCGAGCTTTATATAGTAATACCCTTTGAGCTTCAGCTCTTTGTATATTATCTCGCCGCGCCGCTCCCTGTCGGTCTCCTGCCTAAGGCGTCTCAGGAATATCATTTTATGGATTTTATGCCCTATTTCGGTCATTTAATAGCCTCCGCAACATGGCTGGATAAAAGGGCCGCGTAATCGATTTTATTTTCTATCGCCAGGGACTTCAGGCCTTCAAGAGGCGCATGGTTGTTGATAAGGTTGACGTAAATGCCGGCCCCGCTGAGGTCGCCCATGAAGATGGCGCCTATCAGGACATCGCGGTCGAAGACCAGCTTCCTGTAGTAACCGGGGCCTGTGTGGGAATATACTTCATGACCAGTACCCGACGCCTCTCCGGCGGATATCATTGATATGCCTGCAATCTCGGTCGCGTTTTTTACGGACAACAGGCCGCCGTACTTCAGGTTTTCGCCCGCCATGTTGCTCCCGGCAATCCTGCCCATTTCGGCGGCATTGCTCCAGAGCGCGCTGACGCTGTCGTGCCCCGTGACGATATCCCTGAACTGGACCGCATCGCCTGCTGAATATACGTCCGGCAGGTTCGTCGCAAGGTTGTCGTTCACGATGATGCCTTTTCCCATGCTGATGCCTGATTTTTCAGCAAGCTCCATATTCGGGGACGTACCGACAGCGACGACTACAAAATCCGCTCGGAACGCCTTACTCGATGTTGTTATTACCCCCGCGGCATGTCCGTTTACCGATGCTATCTCGTGGACAGTCTCGTTCAGAACCAGCTCTATTCCTTCGGCGGCAAGGGCGGATGCGACAATGCCCGCCCCAACGGAGTCAAGTCTCGGATGCAGGATGTGCGGCATTATCTCGATGACGGTCGTTTTTATCCCCTTCTTTGTCAAGGCCTCCGCTGCCTTTATACCGGTAAAACCGCCGCCAATGACTACCACCTTTTTCGCATTTGCCGCCATTTCCCTTATTTTGATCACGTCCTCAATCGTCCTGAAAGTGAATACCCCTTTTGTGTCCGACCCTTTGACATCCAGTTTACGGGGCTTTGCGCCGGTAGCTATCAGTATTTTCCTGTAACCGAGCGCCCCGCCTCCGGCAAGCTTCAGAGACTTAGATTCATGGTCGATGAGGGTTGCCCTATCATGAATTACCTGCACCCAGGCCGTTTTCTCGATGTCCTCGGGCCAGAGGATTTCCGAACCGTCCCTTTCTCCGCTCAGGAGGAGCGGTATCATGGGGCGGCAGTAAGGTTTATTCTCTTCGCTTATTATCTTTATTTCCGCCGAAGGGTCTTTCCTTCTGATGGCCTTGGCCGCGCTTATGCCAGCCACGCTCCCTCCGACTATCAGGTAACTCATAATCCCTCCTGTCCTAGACGGGTGTCGTCTCGGAGACAGCTATTTTGAGCCTTTTTTCATGCGCGAAATCATCCGCTTCCATCATGAAAAGGGCACGGGTAGGGCAGCCCGATACGCATGCCGGGGTATCCAGTTTATGGCAGCGGTCGCACTTAACCGCTATATGCCGCGCCTTGTCCTGGGATATTACCCCGAACGGGCATGCCATGATACAGCTCCAGCAGCCTATGCACCGCTCCTTATGCCTCCTGACAAGGCTGTCCGCGTCTTTATAGAGACAGCCGCTGACGCAAGAGTTTATGCACGGGGCCTCGTCGCAGTGCCTGCACAGCACGGGGATCTTCGAGTCCCGGGCGGCTTCGACGTAAAGCCTTCTGCCGGACTTCGGCTCCTCGGACAGCGCTCCAAAGAGCGTTTTTGATTTCGAATGGGCCACGGCGCAGTTTATCTCGCAGCTGCGGCAGCCCGTGCATTTTGAAACATCCACGAATATCATCTTCACTTTGGCCGCCTCCTTTATGCTGAAAGCCCCAGGCCCCTGCGCCTGTCGTTTATGGTTTCAAGGAGCGCGGCGGCGGCTTTTTCCGGGTCCGGCTCCACGATGAAGAACCCTCCGACCAGGTCCTTGGCCGTCTTTGTAAGCACCTCGGTGACAATCCTGCTGCCTAGCACCGGGGGGATTATCCCGAGATGCGTCGGAATGCCTAGAGCTACCGCCCAAGTCCCGATGGCGACGGCCTTTTCGGTTACCGGCTCGGGGGCCGAGGCGACGACGGGCAACTGGTCTATGTCAACGCCGAGCTTGTTGGCAACGGCGGTGGCCACATCCACCGGACGCGAGTTGTCGACGCACGAACCCATGTGCAGGACCGGAGGCAGTGGGCCGCCAAGTCCGGCCGCCTTCCCTATTGCCGTGAGTACGGCCTTTAGTCCGTCGCCTGCGTATTTCTCGGCCGCCGCGGGGGTCATAAACCCGTGCCGTGCGAAAGCTCCGGACGCGCAGCCGGTGGCCAGGACCAGGACGTTGTTC
Organism: Nitrospirota bacterium; assembly: GCA_049511435.1. Lineage (GTDB taxonomy): Bacteria > Nitrospirota > JACRHJ01 > JACRHJ01 > JACRHJ01 > JBEKYB01. Next base: position 7,384 of record JBEKYB010000006.1, read on the forward strand.
CTGAGCAGGATTTTGACCATCTCGATGTAGTTTCTGTCTTGCGGGACCTTGACCGTATTGCATCCGGCGAAAAGGCATATGCCGGATATATTCCCGTTTACGATGTTATCGATTAGAGGCTTCAGCGGGTCTTCTTTGTTCAGGAGCGACAGGGCCGACACGATGGCTTCGGTCGAAAAGCCGACCAATGCCTCGGACGAGATATCAGGTATATTCACCTTCGCCTTGTCTCTTTTTTTGAATGCGTCGATTGCCGACATTATGATTTCCCTTGCGCTGTCCCGGGCGTTTTCTTCCGAGAACTCGATCGCCTGCTGGGCGCCCTGGATTTTGGCTATGGGCATCGTGGTTATCAGCTTGGTGTGGAAACATTCCGCCACGCCCGCAAGGGACGGCATTATGCACTGATAGTCCACGACCATCGCGTCCAGCGCCCCCGTCAGGATTGCCGCCTCCTGGGATACGGAACTCGTCGCAAGCGGTATCTTGTGGCGCATCATGACCTCGTTGCCCGTGCAGCATACGCCGACGATGTTGAGACCGCCTTTTGCGCCCGCCGCAACGGCGATATCGATTAAATCCTTGTCGCCTGACACCTGCGCTATCATGTCCGACAGAAGCGGGTTATGGCCGTGTAGTGCAACATTGACCGCATCCTCCCTGAGCACGCCCAGGTTGCTTTTTGTGAACGCGGGAGACGGCGTGCCGAAGAGTATGTCTGCCAGGTCGGTTGCCAGGTGGCACCCGGCATAATCGGACAAGGCCCCCTTTACGGAGCCGAGCAGCAGGTTGACCGGGTCCGCGTCCACGCCGTATGTCGTCCTGTGCATGAGCTCCGATACCGTACTGTCTATGCCTACCGGCACGACACCCAGCTTCAGGGCCGTCTCTATCCTGCCTTTGGTCAGCGTGGAGGTTATCCATTCGAGCGGCCCGTCTTTTTCGGAGAACTCCGCAAGCGCCAGCGATGCGAGCTCGGCCGCGATATCCTCTTTCTTCCTGCCGGCGGTATCGATGCCGACCCTGGCCGCGACGCTTCTGAGTTTCGCTTCGTCCTTTATCGGATAATCCTTTGCCTTGCCCTGCGCGGACTTAAGGAGCGTATGCGCAAGGTGTTTCGCATGGGCGCCGTGAGACGCGGCCCCTCCCGCTACTGCCCTCGCAAGACCGCGGGCCACCATGGTGTCGGCGTTGGCGCCGCAGACGCCTTCCCTGGCGCCCTGGCCGAACGGGTCTATCCTGCAAGGACCTTGCATGCAGTTGCGGCAGCAAAGCCCGGTCTCTCCGAAGCCGCACTGGGGGAGCTGCGCCTCGTATCTGTCCCAGACGGTCCTGATGCCCAGTTTCTTGCCCTGCTCAAGAGCCGCAAGCGTTGCCTTATCTTCCGATCGGACCATCGTTACACCCCTTTCCCGACCAGCGCTTCCCGGTCGGCAGGCACGCGTGAGGGGAAAGTAATCTCCAACTGGCTTGATGACAGCGCCCTCAACTTCAGCTCTTCGCCGAAATGCTTGCCCACGCCTTTTACAAGACCCTGGAAGATAGGCATCAGGTTCCTCTTGGATACATAAGTCATTACAAGCGTGTCCTTGTCCTTATCCTCGTAGCGGAACCTCGGAGGCGTGGCATTTTTAATGGTTTTGGTCGTCAGTTCATGGACGGAATCCATCCTTAGCAGGAAATCCCTTGAGTTCCTGGCCCCCAGGAAGAAGCCCTTATATATCCTGGGCGCATAGACGGTGCACCAGTATTCCCCGAATGCGTCGGCGGCTTGTTCAAGGTTTATGCCCAAGACGCCGCAAAGGTTGGATACTACGGACAGGACTGCTTCGTCGGCCACGTCGTCCATAGCCAGAAAAACGGTATTCTTCTCAAGTCCGCTTTTTTCCATGGTTTTTTCCCATGCTTCCTTCCCAAACTTTTCAATGACCAGCTCCCTAAGACAGCATGCTATCGTCCCTTTCATGGCTTCCTCCTCCTCGCTTGCTCCGGCATTTATGGTTAGAACAACAACAAATTAAGAAATTTCTTGCAGTTTTTGGCAAAATTCAGTAACTTATATCAAAGTTGCTTATTGAATGCAATTGTAATATAATAAAAGAGGGTGAATTTTGCCCTGTTTTTGTAACAACCCTGAAATCTAATACTCATTATGATACTTTCCAAAAAAGATTCGAATGACGTACTTGATTTCATTCACTCCACCGTGTCGTGCAATTCGAGCGAAAGTTTCACCTCCTTAATACTCAAGTTCAAGGACATAGTACCCTTCGACTATGCGACCTGCCTGCTGCGCCGAACAGGTTCGATAACGCAGGAGGAATATTACGAAGGCGTAAACGTCAATTACCCCCAGGAATGGGTAGATTTATATATCTCCAAGCAATTTAATAAAATAGACCCCATTTTAGCGCAGAACTTCACAAGCTTCAGGATTCAGTACTGGCCCGATACATATAAACTCCATAAACCGCCCAATAATTTTTTGAGTATTGCGCAATCGTTCGGTCTTGAAAAGGGATACACCCACGGCGCCCGGAACATGAATAATACCGAAGCCAGCCTTTTTTCTCTGGCCGGTCCCACTGTTGAGCACGATGCAAGAACGGAAAAAATACTTCAATATACAATCCCCCATCTCCATCAGGTCCTAGCGCGCGCTTCAAACACTATCCCTTACCACAAGAAGGTCTTTCTGACGCCCAGGGAGAAAGAAGTCTTGAAATGGCTGTCACTGGGCAAAACCTCATGGGATGTATCCGTCATTTTGGGTATTAGTGAAAAAACCATAAACTTCCACGTCAGCTCGTTAATGCAAAAGCTCGATGCGGTGAGCAGGACCCACGCCGTGGCGATTGCGTTCCAGCTAGGTCTGATTGGTACCGGCTGAACCATTCGATCAAACCGGGATGCCTGATTACATTGGAGAACTCAAACTCCTGCCAGTCGAGGAGTATTCCGACCGCGACGACGCCGTCAGGCATTATCTGAGGCTCGCCTAACAGTTTCAGCGGGAAGCCCTTCGCCCATGCCAGCCTGTATGTCTTATGTTCCATCACTCCGTAAAGATGGCGGACCCGGTTCAACTTGGACCAATAATAGATGCCCTTCAAAAGCAGTACCGAGATGCTGTACCGCCCGGACTTCGTCTTCACCGTATCCTTTCTCGCTTCAGGGGCTATGCAAAGCCTCGACAGCTCCGCGGTGCCCTTTTCGTGGCTGATGTTGTGGCCGGAATCCACCATAGCCTTAAATTCCTCCTCTATCATGTACGCGCCCTCCGCCCTTAAAAGCCTCATATAGGCGACAAGCCTGTCCTGCGGGTCAAATACGCCTATGGCCACCGCCTGTTCGTCATAGCGGTCAATCTCGGCGCCGGTCGAACTCCTCGGTACCCACTCAAGCTCCTCGCAGAACACCCGGTGGCGAAGCTCGTATGACTTTTGGAGGTCGCCGTCTGAAATAATCTCCCTTACCGAATATCCGGCCTCTTCAAAACAGACATGAAAACTCTCGTCAACCTTTCTCTCCAGGACTAAATTCTTCATTTTGCCCCCCCTTATTGCTATGGAACGAGAAGCTTACAGGAGACATAATGACTAAAAAAATTTGTAAAAGCATCTGGTAGTTTTACCAGGTGCACACGGCGCATTAATCTGATAAAAGATACGTTTCAAAGGGGGGAGAGTCATGAAGATTCGAAGCATTGATTTCCAGGGTTATCCTAAGCAATTGAAACAAAAGTACTGCAAGTTCGGCGTAGACTACCTGATGGACAGCGAATTGTTGGAACTGCTGCTGCTTTATTCGAAACCCAGGCGTGATATACGCGAATTATCGGACAACCTGCTTGCCGAATATAGAAACTTTAAGCAGGTTCTTGATGAGCCGATAAACAAACTGGTCGCTTTCCCGGACATGGACATGGACTCGGCTATCATCCTGAAGCTGGCAAAGGACTGTTCGAATTATTACCTGGGACAAAAAGATGACAGGGGATACTCCATCAGGTGCGGGATGGACGTGATAAAATACTGTCAAGCCAGCATGGCTGGCCTGCCGGACGAACAGTTCAAGGTGGTTTTTCTTAATGTAAAAAGCGAGATAAGCGGGATAGAGATCTTGCAGGAAGACATGCTGGATGAATTATTGGTCTATCCTGAGAAGGTCATCGACAGGGCGCGCCATTATAGAGCCTCCGCGCTCATTTTAGTCCATAACCATCCCAGCGGTTCCGTAAAGCCCTCGACTGAAGACATGGAGATGACGGACAACCTTATCCAGGCAGCGTCGGATGCCGGTATCGAAGTATACGACCACATAATCATCGGCCGGAACAATTTCTTTAGTTTCAGGGAGTCTGGTTTAATAAAGGATGGCCCGGCGGTGATGTCGGCTATAGTATAAGCCTGGCCCCTAGGGAAATGGACTTATTTTATATGGCAGGAAAGGCAGAGGTCCTGATAGCTGCCTCGTTTCCCTATTACCAGCGCCTTGCCGTCATTGGGCGAGTAAGGGTCATGGCAAGTGCAACAGCCCATCTTACCGTCGAAGAGCCTCAGCCGCGTATCGAGGTTCTCCGCCCTGACCAGTTCGCGGTTGTCAGCCGTTTCTTTTGAATAATCAATCCCTATGGGATGCGACAACCCGATGGAGTCGCTCGCGTGCTTCCAGACGCGCGGGCCGAGGGACGTCTTTTGGGGACTGTTGTCATGGCAATCAAGGCAGGCCAATGAGAGACTGTCTATCTCACTGTCCTTGTCCAGTACCTCGAAATTAGCGAACCCGTGCCCTCTGTCCATCGCCGGCCTGTGCGATGTTATAAGCAGCGGCTTACTACCGGCGGCGGCCGCAAGCGTTATCTTTTTAAGCCCTTGTTCCGTGTTGTGGCATGCAATGCAGAAGTTCTTCCCAATCGCGTCTCGCCTGAGGAAGAATGTCCTCTGGCCGGTCAGAGGGTTCCTGTATATCTTGTGAATGTCGTGGCAGGTCACGCAGGTCATGCGTCCTTGTTCGTCGAGCGGCATGTCCTTCGGTATGGCGGTCTCGGCCGAAGGGATCATGTCTACCTGGTGCGAGACAATCTTAGACATCTCGTGGCACCTCGCGCAGAGGTTGGTTATGGAGTCCGTGAACTTCAGCGGCTGGGTATCGCTGTCGCCCGGCAGCGTGAAATGGCAGTAGAAACAGTCTGACTGCGTGAACTCGTGGGGGATTTCATCCCCCTTGTAACCTATTGCCGCGACCGCCGCGGTTGCCGTCAGTACGATAAGCGCAATTATTATCTTGTTGTCCATATGGTTTCCCGCACCCTATTGCCGGTCCAAAAGCTCATAAATTCTTGACACTAAACCATAAACATGTTAAGTTTCAGTGCTGTCGCCGAAGAGTAAAATTTAGCGTAATTTTATTTTATTTTAATTAAACAACCTAAATTAAGTTTTGTCAAGCGGCCGGGCAACTTATGTATTATCCTGATATTAAAGAGTTTTCAGAGGCAGCAAAAAGAGGGAACCTCATCCCGGTTTACCGAGAACTCCTTGCCGACCTCCTGACACCCGTATCGGCTTTCATGAGGATAGATACGGGCGATTATTCGTTCCTCCTGGAGAGCGTCCAGGGTGGAGAGAAGTGGGCAAGATACTCATTCCTTGGGTCCGGTCCCTCCGTAATCATCGAAACCCGGGGCAACAAAGGCTTTATCAAGAAAGGCGGGGCGGTCGAGGAGCGCGCCGTCGCGGGCGACCCGCTTGAATTCATGAAGGAGGCCATGGGTGGGTACAGACCCGTCCCGGTAGCGGGGCTGCCGCGTTTTTTCGGCGGGGCGGTCGGCTACGTGGGGTATGACATCGTAAGCTCTTTCGAAGACATACCACAGGGTGACAAGCCGGGCCAGGACTGCCCTGAGCTGTTCTTTATGCTGACCGACACGCTGCTGATATTTGACAACGTCTCGCAGAAAATAAAGGTGGTCGCGAACGCCTATGTCGGAGAAGCCGGTCCGGAAGCGGCATACGAAGAAGCGGTCTCGAAGATAGACGGCATCATAGAGAAGCTGACCGGTAAGCTCCCGAAACATAAGGGCGGGAAGGCCAGGATAGGCGGGAAGCTGAAGTCCAACTTTACCCGGAGCGGTTTTGAGAAGGCGGTGAGGGCGGCTAAGGAGTACATAAAGTCGGGCGATATCTTCCAGGTCGTCCTGTCCCAGCGCTTTGAAGAAAAGGCCCGGCTCGACCCGTTCGACGTGTACCGCGCGCTCAGGGTCATCAACCCGTCGCCTTACATGTTCTTCCTGCGCTGCGGGGACTTCACGCTGTCGGGTTCATCTCCGGAGGTCATGGTGAGGCTGGAGGGCGACAGGATAGACCTGCGGCCGATAGCCGGCACGAGGCGTCGCGGCGGGACCGAGGAAGAGGACCAGGCGCTCATGGACGAGCTCCTGGCAGACCCGAAGGAGCGCGCGGAGCATATCATGCTCGTCGACCTGGGGAGAAACGACGTCGGG
>JBEKYB010000007.1:0-13830 GCA_049511435.1 Nitrospirota bacterium
CGGACGGGTTCAGGTAAACCGAGGGTTTGGCCGGGTTGGCCAGCGAGCTAAGCGGTATGTTCATGGGATTTGGCCCGCCATAATAGAGGTCGTATCCCGCCAGGTCGAGCTCGGTGTTAGCGGTCCAGCTGGCCTGCAGCTTATTGATGCAACTCCTGGAATCCACGACATGCAGTCCGGTCGGAATGGCCGGCGGCGTAGTATCTGTAACATCCTCCTGCTGAGCGAGATTCTTGGGAAATACATCTGCCGTGAGGGTCACGGTCGGTGGAGCGCCGCCAAGCGTCTGTATGATAGGCCCGTTCCTCGGCTGGCCAGCCGTTATGGATATTACTATCCGGCGGATGCTCTGAAGCCTTGGGTCCGGCGCCACGCCACCCATGAATACGTACTGTGGTATGGGTGGCGTAAGAGATATTGGGGTGTTTTGCCCATTTTTTGCACCGCCGCCCGCCCCATAATAGGTGAAGGTTAGGTTGGTTATGTTCTCGGCCACGAGTTGGTCGCCATTCGGCGAGGGCTGGCCGGGAGCTGGCCTGTACTGCTTGTAAAGGTTCTGATTGCCGTTCCTGTCAGTGGCGAGGTGATAATATACTGTCGTCCAAACATAACCGGATTTGTTAATATTATCGAAGTTCCACACGTGCACGTTCATCTCTATTGACGAAGGGGTCGCTTGCGTGAACGGGAGGTTCGTCATGTTCGCGTCGCCGTTAGCTTGCGTCTGGTATCCGGCCATCTCTATGTCACGTTCCAGCGCGTCGAGGCCAACCCGGGCATTCTGCCTCATGGAAGACTTGAGACCCTCGGCCACCCACCATTTATGGAGATTAATGTAGGCCGTATACGCTCCGGCGAGGACAAACGTCGTAATGCCAAGGGCTATCATGATTTCTATCAGAGAAAAACCGCGTTCTTCCGGGTGTCTCATAGAAAATACCTATTATGGAGATGATGGTGATTGTGATTGTCTTCCAACGGTCATGGTCGCTATCGAAATAGAATGAGTCTGTTTATAAGTGCTGTACAGGGTATATGCCGTATATTGCTTGCCCCCCCACTGGCTTGCCCACGCTTTAAAGTGCCCCCTGCCTGTCCAGGTCACGAATACCTTGATTCTTTTCAGGGGAATCCCCGGAGGAGAATGTATTGCTGTTACATTCCAATACCGGCTGTAGGTCGTTGTGCCGTTTAAGGCCCAATGCCCGCCGGGGGTAAATATGACATTTGGCGGTATATTTTGTAATACGCCGTTTGTTGTGCTGTGTTGGTCGTAGCCGCTTGTTATATAAACCAAACTCATGTTTCTAAAGCAAGAAATCTTCTGGCCGGCTAAAAGGGTCGCATCCGCCTCCTGCCTCCCCCGATTGAAATTCTTTGACGAATAAATGAACATCCCGGCCACGCCAAGCATCGATATGGTCAATATTGTGGACGCGACCAGCACTTCAAGGAGGGTGGTCCCTTTAATGCCCCTGATATATTGCGTCAATTTTTTTAATAACCGTTTACCCATGTCGCTCCAGACCATCGCTCCATGCTTATATTTCCGGTAATACCCACAATCCTTACCCTGTATCTTTCGCCCGTATCCGGGTTGTACTCGATGTAAACGGCTTCGCCTTGAGAACCGGCACTGCCGGTAATAGCCACGCCGGTGCCGTCCGCGGCGGTGCCGTCGGACCGGAATACGACCTTGTTGCCTATCAGGGGCAGGACGGTTGGGTCGCTTGTATCGGAATAGAGATTGATTTTGCCATTCCATGTCCTGCCTTCGGTCTGCGAATATGTTACGCCCGCCACGGGCATGCCGGGGCCCGAGAGCAGTCCCTGGGGCTGAGTAAACGTTATAGTGTATATGTTAGTGTAGAGATTGAAAGTGCATGTATAATTGGTGCGTTTAGCAATGGATCTCATCCGGGCTTTCATCAGCTCGGTCGAGATCTCGCCCGCGGCGTTCTTCATCCTGATGTGGGGGAGCATGTTATAGTAGTACGGTATCGCGATTCCGGTTACAACTCCGACTATCGCAAGGGCGACCATCAGCTCCAGAAGTGTGAAACCTGATTTTTGCAATTTTGCCTCCCGGTTATTTAGACAGCAATATCCGTGCCATTGTTCTCCAAATAATAAACCAATGAAATCAGTGGCTTGAAATGTTAAAAAGGCTTTATATCCGGCAGGTATGTAGGGAGCTACATAGCAATAGGTAATATGTTACCCAATGCCGTAATCCCTTATCTTGGTGAGGAGCGTCTTATAGCTGACGCCCAGCATCTCGGAGGCCTTGGTCTTATTCCCCTGGCAGGCCCCGAGCGCATTCCCTATGGCGTGTATTTCCGCTTCGCGGGCGGCCCTGCTGGCTATCTCGAAAAGCCTGCCGCCGCTGCCGTCTGCGGGGGTTTCCCGCCCCGCGTCCGGATTGAAACCGACCTGTTCAGGCCCTATCTCCGGCCCGTCCGCGAGGATGACAGCCCGCTCTATGCAGTTCTCGAGTTCCCGCACATTGCCCTTCCACTGCTGGGCCGCAAGGATTTTAATGGCCGACGGCGATACCCCGGCAAGTGATTTTTTCATCTTACGTGAATGCTTTTCTGCAAAATACTGCGCAAGGGCGGGGATGTCCTCCGTACGCTCCCGGAGCGGCGGAACGCGCACCGGAAAGACGTTGAGCCTGTAGTACAGGTCTTCCCTGAAAGAGCCGTCCTTCACCGCCTTGGTCAAGTCCCTGTTGCTGGCGGCCACGAGCCTCATATCGACCAGCAGAGGCTCCGTGCCCCCCACCCGTTCTATCCGCTCGCCCTGAAGTACCCTCAGGAGCTTGGCCTGGAGCGACATGTCCATCTCGCCGACCTCGTCAAGGAAGACCGTGCCGTTGTCGGCCAGCTCGAACTTCCCTATCCTCCTCGTATCCGCGCCGGTAAAAGCCCCCTTCTCATGCCCGAACAGCTCGGACTCGAGCAAATCCCTGGGTATCGCCGCGCAGTTGATGGCCACGAACGGGCCGGTGCTCCTGGGCGAGAGATGGTGGAGCGCCCTGGCGAAAAGCTCCTTGCCCGTCCCGGATTCGCCCGTCAGAAGTACGGTAGTCGTTGTCGGCGCGGCCTTTTTTATAAGCTCGAACGAGTCCTTGAGGGCCCTGCTCTCCCCTACCAGCTTCGGGAAGCCCAGTATTTCCGCAAACTCTTCCTTCAGTACAAGGTTTTCCGCGGCGAGCCTGCCGCCTTCAAGCGCCCGCTCCACCAGCACCAGCATATGAGAGGTATCGAACGGCTTTGTCAGGAAATCGTATGCCCCGGCCTTTACCGCCTCGACTGCGGTCTCGATGCTCCCGAAGGCGGTCATTATGATTATGGGAAGGAGCGGCTTTTTGGCTTTCAGCGCCTTAAGGGCCTCGAGCCCGCTCATACCGGGTAGCTTAAGGTCGGTCAGCACCAGGTCAACCTTCTCCCTGTCGGCGGCCGCCAGGCCTTCCTCCGCATTGCCCGCGAGGACCACCCTGTAGCCTTCCGCCCCCAGGGTCTTTGACAGCATGACCGCCATCGACTTATTGTCCTCGATTACCAGCAGGACGTATTCCTTCTTCGTCATGCGGCCCTCCCGGTCTTCCTGAGGGGCAGATAGATGTTGAAGCTAGCGCCGCCCTTGTCGGCCTTAACGAATACCCGGCCGCCGTGGTAGACGATTATCTTCTGCACAAGGGCGAGCCCCAGCCCCGTCCCTTTGGGCTTCGTCGTGAAAAAAGGCGTGAATATCTTTGGGAGGTCCTTCTTCTCGATGCCGGAACCGCTGTCCGATATGTCTATCCGTATGCATTTCTGGCCCCGGACGGCCGGGTCCGCTCCGTCTCCGGGCATCAGCGCGCGTGCGCTTATCCTGAGGCTGCCGCCTCCCGGCATGGCCTCGTACGCGTTCTTTATTATGTTAATCAGCGCCTGCCTCAGGAGCACCGGGTCGCCCTCCACCGTCGGGAGGCCGTCCTCCATATGAATCTCTTTTTTCACGTTGCCGCCGATCCCGGACAGTGCGCGCAGGGACTCGTCCATGAGAGCGCCGATATCTATTTCTGTGATGTTCAGCTCCGTAGGCTGGCTGAAGTTCATGAACTCCCGTATAATCTCGTCCATTACCCGTATCTCGGCGCTTATGCTCCTGACCGCGTCTTGAGACTGGGCGTCGCCGGAGAGCCTCCTGGCGAGGAAGTCGGCGTAGCCGGATATCACCCCCATCGGGTTCCTGAGCTCGTGGGCAATACCTGCGGACATCTCTCCCAGGAGGTTGATCCTCTCCTTCAGCTCCATCCGCTCCCTGAGCTCCTTGACCTCGGTTATGTCCGTGAAAACCAGTATAACCCCAAGGAGCTCGCCCTCCTTCGTGAGCGGAGACGTCCCGGCCCCCAGCCAGATATGGCTGCCGTCCGTCGTCCTGACCTCCCCTTCGCCGCGCCTTTCGGGCCTGCCTCCGGCAAGGGTCTTCTCTATCAAACCGCAGACCCAGCTTCCGTCGCCGAAAATTTCTTTGAAGTTCTGCCCGCTGAATGTGCCGTGGGTATTTTTTAATATTTTACCGGATGCGTCGTTAGCGGTAATCACGCTGCCGTCCCGGTCAAAGCTCATTACGCCGCTCTGCACGCTCCTAAGGATGCTCTCGTTGTAGCTTTCGACCGACTTTGCCCGTTCCTCGGCCTTGTCCTTGAGCTCCTGCAGCTCTTTTTCTTTCTCCTTGAGGGTAACGACCATCGAGTGGAAGGTATCCACGACAAAGGAGACGTCGTTCCTTGCCGGCGCTCCTCCATCGGCGCCCATCCCCTGTGCCGGATTCAGTATTTTTTTCCGTGATTTGACGAACGTCCTGATTACATAGACCGCCATTACCGCAAGGAAGACCGCGGATATGGTCTTGATAAGGAAATAGGTTGCGGCCAGGTCGGACGCGCTGTACTGGCCCGCGAATTTCAATTTTTCATCCCCGCATCGTCCTCTTAATGCTACTGGCGCGGCTTCTCGTTCTTCATGGCGTTCAGTATCGGCGTGAAGAGCTCGATTGGCAGCGGCAGTATAAGTGTCGAGTTCTTGTCGCCGGAGAGTGTCAGCACCGTCTGGAGGAACCGGAGCTGGAGCGCGCCGGGCTGGGTCTGGATTATGGCGGCGGCGTCCGTGAGTTTCTGCGCGGCCTGGAATTCGCCTTCGGCGGCGATAACCTTCGCGCGTCTTTCTCTTTCAGCCTCGGCCTGCCTTGCAATCGCCCTCTGCATGTTCTCCGGGAGGTCCACGTTTTTGACCTCTACGTTGGTGACCTTTATCCCCCAGGGCTCCGTCTGCTGGTCTATTATCTTCTGGAGCTCTATGTTTATCTCGTCCCTTTTGGCCAGCAGGTCGTCGAACTGGCTCTGGCCAAGTATGCTCCGGAGCGTCGTCTGGGCTATCTGCAGGGTCGCGTAATAGAAGTCCGCCACCTCGATTATGGCCCGCCTCGCGTCCACCACCCTGAAATACAATACCGCGTTCACCTTCACCGTCACGTTGTCGCGCGTTATTACGTCCTGCGACGGCACGTCCATTGTAACAACCCGGAGGTCCACACGCACCACGCGCTGTATGATGGGCAGGACTATGATGAGGCCCGGCCCTTTTATGCCGGCATCCTTGTCCACCCTGCCCAGGGTGAATATGACGCCCCGCTCGTACTCCTTAAGTATCCTTATGGAGTTCATGATTATCAGGACGATTACCGCGACCGCCACCGCAAACCCGGATAATTCAGTCATTTTAAACCTCCCCGGTCTTTTTGACCTTGAGTTTCAGACCCTTGACATCAACCACGGTTACCTTCTCGCCCTTCTTGACGGGCTTGTCCGAATATGCGGACCAGTGGGCGCCCTCGATGAAGACATCTCCTTCCGGGCCGATATCCGTCCTTGCCTCGCCCGTCTCCCCGACAAGGGCCTCGCTGCCCGTGGTCGGCCTTCGGCGGCGCGACCTTATCGCCACGCGCATCAGCAGGAGGAAAAAAGCGGTCAGTGCGGCCGCCGTCGGCAGTATCAGCTTCAGTGAGATGCGCATGAACGGGAGCGGAGAATCGATAAGCATGATGGAGCCCAGCACGAGCGAGATGACGCCCGCCACGGCCAGAAGCCCGTAGCTTGTCACCTTCACCTCGGCTATGAACATTATTATCGCCAGCAGGATGAGCATGAACCCGGCATAGTTTACAGGCAGGGTCTGGAAGGCGTAGAAGGCCAGCACCAGCGAGATGCCTCCCACCACCCCGGGCAGGATGAGTCCGGGGTTCGACAGCTCGAAGAACAGGCCGATAACGCCCAGCATCATGAGGACGTACGCTATGTTCGGGTCCACGATTACCTTTAGTAGCCCGAGCCTGAACCCAGGCTCCATGCGCTCTACCCTGGCCCCTTTGGTATGGAGCACCACAGGGCCGAATTCCGTCTCGGCCTTACGGCCGTCCACCTTGCCCAGCAGGTCGTCGAGGTTGTTCGCAACCAGGTCCACGACGCCCTTCTTGAGGGCCTCGCGCTCGGAAATCGACACGCTCTTCCTGACGGCGTCCTCCGCCCAGTCGGCGTCCCTGCCGTACTTATCGGCCAGGCCCCGTATATATGCCGCCGCGTCGTTCTCTACCTTGGCGGCCATGGTGCTGTCGAGCTTCTCTCCGCCCATCGAGACCGGATGCGCCGCGCCGATGTTGGTGCCCGGGGCCATGGCCGCCACCGGAGACGCAAGCGTGATGAATACCCCCGCCGACGCCGCCCTCGCGCCGCTGGGCGCCACGTATGTGATTACGGGCACGGGCGAGGCTATGATGGCCTTGACCATCTGCCGCATGGATGAGTCCAGCCCGCCTGGCGTATCGAGCATTATCACCAGTGCGGCGGCCTTTTCGCCGGACGCCCTGGCTATGGATTTTTCTAGGAATTCGGCGGCGACAGGATTAATCACGCCGTCAATTTTAATGACAAGGATGACAGGCGGGACGGCGGCCGCCTCCGCCTTGGCGGGATACAGCATTGCAAGTGAGAGCGTTAAGAGCAGCCATGCTGTCAAGACGCGGATTGACATATTTTTAATCGTCTCCGCCGGGGAAATTGATGCCGCTTAAGTATTATATTAGATGGCAGAACCAAAGTCAATCAATGGTATACCGTTATCCTGGCCTTTGAGCGCAGCTCCTTAAGGTATTCATCGAGCTTTTTATTGGTCTCCTCCTCCACCAGGAGTTTATATATCTCGTCGTGGACGTCGTCAAAACTCTTGCCGCCGAACTGCTCCTTGTGCTCGTCGTAATATCTTTTCTGTTCGTCAAGCGGAACCCGTATGAAGGTCTTGACGCGCCTGTCCACGTATTTGAGGGCCAGTATCTGGTCCCGGAGGTTAGCTTTTAGCTCATCCTCTGTAATCTCGTCCTTTTTAAGGGCGTCCAGGAACGAGGCCTTCGACGGGAAACCGCTCCTGATGGATTCATAGGCCTTTTCCACCTCTTCCGGGGTCACCTGCACGATATTGAATTTCCTGGCGTCCTCGAGGATGAGGATCCGGTCAATCATAGATTCGACCACCTCGTCCCTCAGCTTCGAACCGGCCTTTTCTCCGGCCTCGCTCCGCTTCAGCAAATCCATTTCGACGGCCCTGTCCACCTCGCTTTTGGTTATCACCGTATCGTTCACGACCGCTTCTATCCTGTCGATTACATAACCCGGGCATATCCCTTCGGATAGTATCGGGACAATGAACATGAAGACCGCGGCTATGAATATTCTTTTCATCTTAAAATGCCTGCCCTAATGTGAAGTGCAGCTCCCCGGCGCTTTCGCCCTTCAGCCTTCCGCCAACCTTGAAGCCGTAGTCCACCCTGAGCGGACCGACCGGCGTGTTGTATCTAATACCCACGCCCGTGCCGTACCTGAGCCCTTCCGTCTCGGTCGGGACCTGAATCTGGGTGATGGCCTGCCCCGAGGAATTCCTGAAGGTGAATCCTGTGGAGACGTTCTTGTTAAGCAGCCATACGTTTCCGGCGTCGATGAACGTGACGAACCCGAAGCCGTACGGGAGCGGGTAGCGTACCTCTGCGTTAAACAGGGCCATGGAGTCGCCTCCCGCAACCGAGCCGTCCGCACCCCTTGGGCCGACGCTGTCTAAGTTATAGCCCCTCAGGCTCGATGCGCCGCCGAGGAAGAAAACGTCGCTTATCGGGATGTCGAATTTCCCCCCCCAGCCCGCTATTCCGCCCCGTGCGGAGAGGGCGGCAATAATGCCGTCATGTACCGGGAAATACCAGTTGGTCTGGGCCACCAGCTTCACGAAATCCGAACTAGAACCTAAAAACTTGTTCGCAAATTTCAGGTAGAACGAATGGTCGGAACCGGTCGTCGGGTTGAACGGGTTGTCTCTGTAGTCGAAGACTGCGGACGGTGTTATTGAGGCGACGTTTGATTTCTTCTGGTCCTCCGGCGCCAAAGTCGCGTCCGGCCGCACGTCGCCGAACTTTACCCTCTCGTACTGGTATAGCAGCGAAGACGTTATGTGGTCTCCGAACCTCTTGTCGAACCCCGAGATGCCTATGAGGTCTTTTATGTGGTAATTCGGCTTCTGGGCGTCCAGGTATACGAAGCTTGTCCTGAAGTCCACGTGGTAGCCCAGGAACCACGGCCACTTGTAACTCAAGATGCCCTTTGTCTGCTTGAAGCTCAGGTCGCCGCGAAGAGAGATTGTGTGCGCCAGGCCGAAGAGGTCCCGGTACGAGACCTCGGCAAATCCCCTCTCCTTGTCAAAGTCGCCGTACCCGACGCCGAAGTTTACCGCTCCGGCATACCGCTCCTTTACCGTGACCAGCAGGTCCTTCACCGGCTCGGGCTTTTCAACATCCACCGGCTGTATCCTGACCTGACTGAAGATGCCGAGCTTGTACATATGCTGCTGGCTGAGGAGTATCTTCTCGTAATCCAGCGGCTGTCCGGTCTTGAGCAAAAGCTCCCGGCGGAGCACTTTATATTTTGTGTCCTCGTTGCCCCTTATTATTATCTTTCCGACCCTTACAGGCATGCCTTCCGTGATGCGGTAGGCCAGAAGGACGCCCTTATAGTCGGCGGAGAAATCCTGGCCGACATCGACCGCGACGCTCGTATAGCCCTTCTGCGAATATATGTTCAGGACGGCGTTCTGGTCGTCCTTGAGGAGTTCGGGGTTGAACGGCTTTCCCTCTTTTTCCTTCAGTACACGCCGTATATTTTTTACAGCGACGCCCCCCTTGCCGTCCTGTATATCGATACCGGTGACATAAGTCCTCGGGCCCTCGTTTACGTCTATTATGAGCCTGGCGTCCTTCCTGTCCGGGCTGAACTCTATCCCGCCCGATTTTATTTCCGCCTTTAAGAACCCCTTTGTCTCGTAGTACGCCTTTATCCGGTCCACGTCCCTCTTGACGGCCGCGTCCGTGACATGCCTGCTCTTGAAGATGGAGGAGCTCTTCAGCTCCATCACATCCTTAATCTCGTCTTTTTTAATTTCCTTGTTCCCGCTGACGTCTATCTCGGTGAGCTTCGACCGGGGCCCTTCATCGACGATGAACTTTACCGTAACCTTCGGCGGCGCCAAGGTCTCCTCCGTCCTGGACTTGACGGAAGCGAAATAAAACCCTTCTTCCTGATAATATCCCCTGATCTTGTCGAGGTTTTCGGAAATGCTCTCCTCGCTGACATCCCTGTCTTCCCAGAAGGTAAGGACTTTTTTGAGCTTCTTTGGAGATATCGAGCTATTGCCTTCGAACGTTACATCGAGTACCGGGCCCGCCAGGATATGGAAGTTGAGTACGGCGTTGTCGTCCGTATACGATATCGTCGGGCCCTCTATATCCGCCCTTACATAGTCCTTTTTCACGTAGTATTCGTTGAGGTTGTCGACGGCCTTCTGGGTCTCTTCTTTTTTAAGCGTCTTCCCGGCCTTGAGACCAGTTTTTTTCGCAACCTCACTCTCCGGCAGAGCAAGGTCGCCCGTAAAGTCTATTTCCTTTATGATTGTCGGGGCGCCTTCGTTTATCTTGACTATAAGGTCCGTATGCAGCGGGTCCATCTCTTTCGTGCGGACCGCGGCCTGCGCATGCCTGAAACCTTCGTCCTCGTAAAGCCTGAGTATCTCCTTGGTGGACTCCCGGATAAGCTTCTCGTCCAGGAAATCGCCTTCCTTCTGCGCCATGGCCGAGATAATCTTCTTCTTCGACAAGTTGTCGTTCCCGTCTATGTCTATGCGGGAAACCCTGAGCCTGGGCACTAGGTGATATGTGAGTAGTACGCCTTCAGGCGTATTTTCGCCCTCCACTATGATATTGCTGAACAGCTCCTTCAAATACAGGAGCTTTATGCTCTCGCGCACCTTCTTGGGCGAGAGGACATCCCCCTTCCCTATATCGACCAGGTCATTGATATCAGGGGGCAGCTCTCCCGGATAGTCGTACCTGATGCCGGCCACCCTGGACTCCGCTTCGGGAGGCTGCTCATCCGCCAGGGCAAAAGCCCCCGGGGAGACCAGGACAAAAGCCGTCAAGAGCGCCAGAAGGTATCTTCTCATTTGAACTCGAAATGGAACTTCACGTCAGCGCCGTAGTGGGCGAGGTCGTCCCTGCCGCCCACGAGTGACAGGTTCTTGTTGAATATGTATTCGAAGTTCACGACCTGGTCTTCCGACGTCCCCACGTTCGACGAGTACGTCATGTACAGCTTGTCCGAGAAAAGGCTCTTGCCTACCGTCAGCCTTGGGCCGCTGGACGTCCCGGTGCTTGCCAGGTACGGGTCTATCTGGAACCGGTCGAACCCGGTTATGAGCTTCAGCCTGTCCTCGACCGCGTCCTGGATCTGCCCCGTGACGAACGATGTAGCTTCGCCGGTGGTCACCGCCGATTCATGCCCCTGAAGCGCTTCAGAAGTCCGCCCGAGCGTCAGGAGCGTAATTATCTCTCCGTCGTCAAGCGGCGGGTCGGAGTTTAAGGTTGCCTTTATCTTGTCCAGGGTCCCCGAAAGGTTGAGGTCGATGGTATAGTCCTTGACCTTCGTCTCCGCCTGGATATCGACTATCGGGTTCAGTTTCCGGGGGTCGGCAAATTCCACAACACCGTTAATCAACTTGAAGTTGTTGTTCCGGAAATATACGGAGCCGCTGTTCGATTCCAGCCTGCCCAGGATTACCGGCCGGTTTATCGTCCCCCTGAGCAGGATGTCCGACGAGATCGGTATCTTGGCCACGTTATTGTCTATCTTTATCGTCTCGGCTGCGGTTATGTGCAGGTCGAGGCCGGTCTGCCCCAGGTCCTCGTTCTTCTCCACCGGCACTTCCGGCCGCTTCCTCTGGATCTGCACGAGCCAGCTCTTCCAGTCGATACGTTCCGTATACCTGGCCTTTTTTACCGTAACCTCGCCGGAGAGCGACTTCTGGTTCTCCACGCCCTCGAACCTCATGTCCGCGTCAATGTTCGTGGCAAGCCCCTCTATATATTTTACCTTGACGTCCTGCGCATTTATGTTAAACAAGAAGCTGTCTACGGAAAGGCCTTTCAGGCCGCCCGAGCCCTTGATGGAGACCTTGCCGCCGCCGAACTCCGAGTTGAACCTTGAAAGAGTAAAGGAGTTTCCCTCGAAATCAGCCTCCGCGGAAATCTTGTCGAACCTCTGCGCAAGGTCCTTGAACTTAATCCCCGCGTTGCCCACCGTAATCCGGCCGGTAAGGTTCGGGTTCTTGAGCCCTCCCCGTACCTTCAGCTCAATTCCGGCCGTGCCGTCGATATAGTCCACGTTGTCCTTTATGAGCGGCTTTATGATATCCAGCTCGGCGGACGCCTTCACCGAAATATCCACCTGCTCAAGCCCCGTCGCTCCGCCGGTCACCTCCAGCTTAACCGCCTCGCCCTTCAGCTTGAGCGATTTTACGTCCAGCCGCCCGTTCCTGTATGAAAGGCTTATGTCCCCGTCGTTCTCCAGCTTCCTGCCTAAAATCGCCCCCGATACCTTGCTGAAGTCCATCCATACCGAGGCATTGGCGGGGGTGGCAAGCGTGCCTTCGCCCCTCAAAACGCCGGTAGACAAAAGCGAGACGTCGTCCGGGAGGTCCTTGATTGCGAGCCTCAAGAACGGTTCGAACCGGCCGCCGTTGAACGCGAGCTTGCCGCGCCAGGCGTATGGGCCTTGCAGCCCCAGGACGGCGTCCATTCCGACCTTTCCGTCCAGTATAGTCCCGTTCAGAGACAGAGACGGCCCTTTTATGGATGCGTTCAGGTTGCTCGCCCCGAGGTCCACGTCCTGATAGCTCAGCTTGAACGCGCTGACGTTCCCGGATATATCCGGGTGATCGAACCGTCCGCCGCCCGTCATCGAGAACGACACGCTTCCCTTAAGCGGGATGCCTGTCTTCGCGAGGAGGTCGAAACTTGCTATGTCGAACTTCGCCGATGCGGCCTTCCCGCGGAACGTGCCGTCGAAGCCTATCGCGCCCGAGGCGGTGACGATGTCGCGCCCCTTCGCTGCGATTATCTTCGGAAAGGATATGTCCTTGTCGCTTAAGACGGCGCTCACCTCCGCCTTGTCAACGGCCTGACCGTATACGTCGCCCGGTCCGGTGTTTATCTGGCCCGCGCCCCTGAATTTATTGGCGGTGCCAGAGAAGTCAAGCTCTCCGTCGGCATGGAGGTTCAGCGGGATGTCCTCATAGAATATGGCGACTATCCTCCTGACGTCCACTTTTTTGAGCCCGAGCTTTGCAATGAAGTACGGGTTGTCAAAAGAGGCGCCCTCGCCCTTGAACATTATCTTGCCGTTAAGGAGGAAGCTCCCGGACGACTGGAATATCTGGAAATCGCCGAAGGAAAGCTGCCAGCCCGAGAGTTTTACGTCGCCGCGCGCAGAGCTGAACGGGATGCCGTGCGCCGAGGCGTCCGTAATATGGGCCTTGCCAACTATTTCCGGCTCGGTTATGTTGCCCCGCATATGCGCCGTCAGGTCCAGTTTTCCTACGGTGTCGGAATAGCCTATTAGGGTAGAAATCTCGCTTATGTCTCCGGAGCTTCCCCTGATGTCGATGTCGGACTCGCCGTCGAAACCGACGGTGCCGGTAAAGTCCACGGCGGAGTGCGCGGACAATGCGGTGCCCTTCTCCACGGTAACCGTCCCGTCGCTTATCCTGAACGCGGCCTTGACGTCCCTGAGCGTTTCCAGCTCATGGCTTATGCCGCGCTTATCGTAGGGCTTATCGTATTTCGCAAGCTCGACGTCCCCGGATACAGCGATATCCTTTGCGCTAAAACCTTTGCCGGAGACGTCAACGCTGCCCGAGACCCTCTGCCACGGAATGAAGCCTATGTCCTTCCTGCCGCCCGTGTAAAGCCCGCTTATAACGTCTTTTATAGTCCAGGACGACGTGTAGCCCAGTGCACCCTCCCGGGTATCGAGCGTGAGCCTGCCGGTTACCTCGCCGCCCAGGATGCGGCTGTCGAGCGACGGCATGGTAAGGATTCCCTTTTCAAATTCTATCGCCGATTTAATGTCGTCGGCCCTGACACCCGCGTACTCCACCTTCCGCAGGACAAGGTTTCCGCTGCCGTTTAAATCCGGATAAACACCCTTCACCTTCCCCGAAATCTCGGCCTCGCCCGACGGTCTATTCTTCCCGGTAATCCCGAGCCTGCCCAGGAGGGCAAGATCAAGCTTTGAGGTGAGGCTCAGGTCTAAGGCGGGATTTTTCCCCAGGACTATCCTGCCGGATGTCTTTATGTCCGTGTCCTCTGAGGCAAGATGGACGCCGTTAAGCGTGACCGCACCCTCCTTCATAAGGGCGT
>JBEKYB010000008.1:0-13810 GCA_049511435.1 Nitrospirota bacterium
GGCCGCCCGCGGCAGCTATCTCAAGGGCGCGCTTTACGTGCTCCTGGCCCTTGACTTCAGAGAAGTCTTCAAGATAATGGGAATTTTCCTCAAAAAGACGGCTTATGTTGACCGATACCTTCTTAAGCGCCTTATCTCCCCTCAAGAACTCCACGACCGAAACGAGGTTATCGGCCCCGTATATGTCCACTCCCTCGACGACTGCCGCTTCCTTTGCGTTATCGGCAGGAAGTATCAGACCTTTCAGGCCCGCCTCTTTCGCCTTGACGGCCATCGGAAGCGCGCCCCGGACCGGCTTTATCCTCCCGTCAAGCGATAGCTCGCCTACCAGCATGTACCCGTCCAGCATATCCTGCTCAAGTAAGCCTTCCGCGGCAATTATCCCGACGGCTATGGGCAGGTCGAATGCAGAGCCTTCCTTCTTTACGTTGGCGGGCGCAAGGTTTATCACTATCTGCTTCAACGGGAAGTCATAGCCGTTATTCTTGAGTGCCGCCCTTACGCGGTCCTTGCTCTCCTTCACGGCCATGTCCGGGAGGCCTACGGTGGAGAAGAACGGCAGACCGCGCGCGGCGACGTCGACCTCGACTTCGACTAAATAGGCGTCAATCCCCATGACCGCGCTGGATAATATTTTTGAGAGCAAGCGGCACCGGCCTTGATGTTAAGAAAAGTTAAGGATTATAGCCGGAAAAACCCGGTTTTTGCAAGGACAAAAATGGCGGAGTTTTATTGACTTCATTTCCCTTTTTGTATAAAATGACTCGAATTTCCGCTTCCCGAGAGAAACCTAGAGGAATAATGGAAGAGTTATTTCAAAAAGCCCAGGAACCGGACCCCGGCGCGGAAGAGCAAAAACCGGTACCGGAAGGCGAGGTACGCCAGGTAAAGGAGCTTTTACAGGCCCTGATGAAGACGAAGCGGGCCCATGAGATGTACCCCTCCAACAACCCCCTCTTAGGCAAATTCCAGGACGACCTCAATAAGAGATTCGATGAATTATTTGCCGAACAGGACAGACTGACCCTCCTGATAGGCAACCAGGAAATCCGTTACAAGGGGCAGCAGGTCTACCACAACCAGGAGAAGGACGACAACCTGGCACTGTTATTCTACAAGGACGGGCTAA
The DNA here is from genome assembly GCA_049511435.1 of Nitrospirota bacterium. Taxonomy (GTDB): domain Bacteria; phylum Nitrospirota; class JACRHJ01; order JACRHJ01; family JACRHJ01; genus JBEKYB01. The sequence goes on from JBEKYB010000008.1 coordinate 1,130, forward strand.
GGGAGCTCACTTTCAAGGAGGGGTTTTCGGGAGACGAGCTCCTGGACTTCATAAACGTAATCCGTGCGCGGCCGGAGACCTCGGACGCGAGCTTCGACGACGATATCGTTACGCTCCTATGGGAGAAGGATTTCATGCACCTCTCATATTACGTGGTCGAGGAATTTGTGGAGGGTTCCTCCCTTGAAGATGACGAGGTGGCGAGACTGCTCTCTCGGAGGGACTCCTCGGAGGGCGGCTTCGAGGAGGCGTATAAAGACTCACTGACAGCCGAAGAGGAGACAGGCAAGGAAGAGATATTCTCACCCCTTGAGAGCATCTCCATGGGCTTCAAGGGCATATTCAGCCTGGGTGAGGAGGAAGTTAAATCCCTTAAAGAGGAGATGGAGGGGCTTACAGACGAAAGGTTTTTAGAAGGCGCGATATACGGGCTGTTCGAGAGTATCTACATTGACAAGGGGACGCCCGATTTCAATATCCTCATGAACAACCTGGACAGCGCGCTCGGGTACCTGCTCTATACCGGCGGATTCGGGATGGCCGCTCTCATCCTCAAGAGGTTCAGGGAGCTTGCCAATAACTCCCCCGAATTCAATAAGGCTGAAATCGACCGAATGAGGCAGTCAATATCCCGGGCCGGAAGCGAGGCCAGGATTAAAACTATCGCCGACCTCATAAACACCGGCGGCGCTTTCAGGATTGAGGAGTTCAAGACCTTCCTGAGCCAGCTCGACAAGAACGCGATAATACCTCTGTCCAACCTGATAGGAGAAGTAAAAGACGTAGGCCTGAGAAAGGTTGTGACCGACATCCTGGTCTCGCTTGGACGCGAGAACATCGACTCCCTTGCGGTCGGGCTTAAGAGCGGTAAACCGTCCGTCGTCAGGAACGTTGCGGCAATACTCGGCAGGATAGGGGACAAGGCCTCGCTCGACCACCTTAAGGGGGCGATGAGCCATCCGGAGCCGAACGTCCGGCGGGAGATAGTGCGCGCGCTCGGGATGGTGGGCGGGCACAAGGCCGGGGAAATACTAATGCAGTCCCTGGAGGACCCCGACCAGCAGATAAGGATGGCCGTGCTCAGGTATCTCCCGGGCACCCAGAGCTTTTCGCTCCTTGACACGCTCGTAGAGATTATTACCCGGCCGGACTTCAGCGAGAAGACGCTCCCCGAGAAACGGGTGTTCTTCGAAGTGCTCGCGGAAGTAGGGCAGGACAGGGTGCTGCCATTCTTGGTGAAGCTCCTTAAGAATAAAAGTTTTTTCGGCAGCGCTAAGAAAGAGGAATCTCGGATCAGCGCCGCATACGGCCTCGGGAACATCCACCAGAAAGAGGCGCTCGAGGCGCTTGAGCGCGAGTCGGGACGGACAAAAAAAGGCACGGCGCTCTTTGAGGCCTTGTCCTATTCCATCCACAAGCTCACCATGCCTTCCGGCGCGCAGCAAGAGGTTCTCTGATGGCCAAAGATTCGGCCTCGCCTTTCAAGACCGAGGGGCGCGAGATAATATCCCGCGCTTCCCGGATCCTCATCAACCAACTCCAGGTCCTGTTCCGGACAAGCCAGATACACGATATCGGCAACGTCGCCCTGGTGCGTCCCGTAACCAACCTCCTGAACGCCCTGGAATCCCTGTTCAAATTCGAGAGCGAGTTCACCCTCAAGCTCCGAGGGGAGTACCTGTACCTTGACGATTCAAGAGTAAGGTACGATATTGAGGACATGCAGAGCTACGAGTACATCGTCGGCTTCCTGAAGGAGAAGAAGGTGGGGTCGCTGATATTCCGCCAGCCCGTATCGCCCGACGACCTCAAGAGGTTCGCCTACATCATGAACAACCTTGTGCCGGACAAGGAGGAATCTTACGAGGCGCTGAACAGGATGCTCCGGGCCAGGGATGTGCACTCTATCGAGGGCGATGTCTTGGAGGAGGCCGAGCAGATACGCTATGACGACCTGGCGGACCAGCGGAAGATGGCGAAGAAAACATACTTCCAGGCGGTCTCGGTGACGCGGGGCGTGATGAACAGCATCAAGAGCGAACAGCCCACCCACCTGAAGAAGGTCAAGAGGGTAATACAGGGCATCGTGGACATCATCCTCAAGGAAGAGGCATCGCTCATGTGCCTCACCACCATCAAGGACTTCGACGAGTACACATATAACCACTGCGTCAACGTCAGCATCCTCGCCATGACGATAGGCCAGAAGCTTGGGCTGGACAAAAACGCCCTCACGAGGCTCGGCATCGCCGCGCTCTTCCACGATATCGGGAAGGTGGACGTGCCCCTGGACATACTGAATAAACCAGGGGCGTTCAACGACAGCGAATGGGATATAATCAGGCAGCATCCGGTAATGGGCGTAAAGGCCATATCCAAAATACGAGGCTTAAACGAGCTTGCGGCAAGCTCGATGGTCGTCGCCTTCGAGCACCACATCTTCTACGACCTGACGGGCTATCCCACGACCAGGATAAAGAGGATGCCCAACTTCTTCTCCAGGATAGTCTCGATAGCCGACCAGTACGACTCCATGACCTCCGCCAGGGTCTACTCCCGGATACCCTATACCCCGGACAAGGCCTTGTCGCTGATGATGGAGCGAAGCGGCGTGCAGCTCGACCCGCTTCTGTTCAAGATTTTCGCCAACATAATAGGCATATACCCCATCGGCACACTGGTGATGCTCGACTCCCGTGAGCTGGGACTGGTCTTCGAGTCGAACCCGAACCCGGAAAAGCTCGACAGGCCCAAGGTCGTCCTGATTACCGACGGATCCGGCAGGAAAGTATCTGGAAAGACAGTAGATTTAGGGGAAAAAGACCCGTCCGGGCCTTACAGGAGGAGCATTATCAAGGCGCTTGACCCCAAAAAGTATAAAATAAACCTCGCGGAATACTTCCTCTGAGAACGGCGTTTCTGCTACAATATGGACATGCAGCTTGACCTCTTCCAGTCACAACCTGCGGCGTCGAATGTCTGGACCGTGGAAATCTACGGAAATACGGTAAGTTATACCCTGAAGAAGAGTCCGCGTGCCAGGCATGTCTGGCTGAAAGTGGGCATAGGGACCGGGCTGGAGGTGGTCGCCCCGGCAAGGATGCCCCTTAAGGAACTGGACGCGATACTTGCCAAAAAGGCTTCCTGGATAGAAAAACACCTTCCAAACCCCGGCCTCACCCATAAGCTTGTAAAGAGGCCGGTACTGAAAGACGGCGTAAAGGTCTATTATCTGGGCGAGGAGCACCCAGTCAGGGTGCGCGTAAACCACAGAGGAAGCCCCGTTGTCAGGCTCCTGAGCGGGGAGATTGTCGCGGAGATGCCGGACTCAAGGACCGAGCCTCTTAAGGACGCTATTGAGGCCTGGTACAAGAAGATGGCCCGGCAGGTGATCATGGATAAGGTAGAGAAACTGAGCAACGGCAAGAGGTTCGGCCGGATATCCATCCGCGACCAGAAGACCAGGTGGGGCAGCTGCTCCTCCAAGGGCAACCTGAGCTTCAACTGGCGGCTTATCATGGCCCCGCCGAAGGTAATCGAGTACCTGGTGGTGCACGAACTGACCCACCGTGAACACCCGAACCACTCAAAGAGGTTCTGGGCGAAGGTGGAAAAGAGATGCCCGGGCTACCAGGAGCGTGAGGCGTGGCTCAAGGAAAACGGCCGGGGGCTGGTGCTTATATAGTCATTTCTTGAGGGAAAATATAAAGCTCAAATAACCAAGGGAGATTAGGTCTTCGTCCTTGAGCGCCCGTTTCTCGCCCGGCTCGACCTTCACGGAGTTGACGTACGTGCAGTTCCGGCTTTTCTCGTCCCGAATGTACCAGGAGTCCCCTTCCCGGATAAACGTGGCATGCACCCTTGAAACGTACTTGCTGCCCTCGATATGGCTTACGTTTATGTCGCCGTCACGGCCAATTGTAAGCCCGTCCAGCAGCGGGAACCGGAACTCCGGTTTCTCCTCCAGATAAACTTCGGCCTTCACAATGCGCCTCCTGTTCCTTTCATAACTCCCCTGAAACGCTCTGATATAAGGGTTTGACCGAGGTGTTACCTACTCCTTGATTACCCGCGCGACCGTAAGGATATATACCGCTTCCGCGCCCAGGGCCGTCAGGACCCGCGCGCATTCCCGCACAGTCGCCCCCGTGGTGTAGACGTCGTCAACGAGCAGCACCCGCTCGGCCTTGAAATCCTCCGGCCGGGACACTTCGAACGCCCCCCGGACGTTCTTCTCCCTATCCTCGGGTTTCAGCTCCACCTGCGGCTTCGTGTACCTTATCCGCTCAAGACCGTCCAGCGAAAGCTTTATCCCCAGCGAACGGGCCACACGCTCGGCTAGAAAAAGCGACTGGTTGAAGCCCCTGTGCCTGAGCCTCCGTTTGTGGAGGGGCACCGGCACGGCGACAGTCGCGTCGGGGAAAAATTTCTGCGCGCCTTCCTCGATAAAACCACCCAGATACCCCTTCAGGCTGCGGAACTGCCGGTACTTGTACAGGTGTATCGCTTCTTTTATTACCCCTTCGTATACCAGCGGGGCCCTGGCCGACGTAAACGGCGGCCTTCTCTCCATGCAGCCGGAGCAGGGGTGGTCCCCGCCGCTCCCGTGCGGAAACGGCAGGCCGCAGTACGTGCAGAGCGCCCCGTCGATCCGGTTCACGCGTCCCAGGCAGGCCAGGCAGAAATGTTTTTCGCCGCGGCCTAAGGCCCCGCCGCAACCCTTGCACCGTCCCGGGTAAACCAGTCGAAGCAGCAACTCCCCTGCCATGGACCTCATTTTATAATAAGACTTTCGCCGGTCATCTCCGGCGGCTTCGCTATCCCCATTACATCGAGTATAGTCGGGGCAACGTCCGCCAGGATGCCTTCACCCCTGAGCTTCATCCCTTCCCTGGTGATGATGAACGGGACGGGGCCCGAGGTATGCGCCGTGTACGGCTCGCCGGAGCTTATGTCGAACATCTTCTCCACGTTGCCGTGGTCCGACATCACGAAGGATACGCCCCCGGCGGACTCGACCCCGGGCACTATCCTTGCCAGGCAGGCGTCAACCGCCTCGCAGGCCTTTATCGCCGCCTCCATGATGCCCGTGTGGCCGACCATGTCCGGGTTGGCGAAGTTCATAATGATTACGTCGTATACCCCAGAGGAAATCCTTTTCAGCACCTCGTCAGTCACCTCGAACGCGCTCATCTGCGGCTTCTTGTCGTATGTCGGCACATCCCTTGGGGAGGGGATGAGGCAGCGGTCCTCGCCGGGGAACGGGACTTCGTTGCCGCCGTTGAAGAAGAAGGTGACGTGTGCGTATTTCTCGGTCTCCGCTATCCTGAGCTGCCTTAAGCCCAGCCTGCTTATCACCTCTCCCAGGATGTTCGAAAGAGTCTGGGGCGGGAACGCCACGGGAAGGCCGAAAGTCTTGTCGTACTCTGTCATGCAAACGAACGAGGCCAGCTTCGGCCTGACAGGGCGCTCGAACCCTTTGAAATCGTCAAGCGCGATGGCGCGGGTGAGCTCGCGGGTCCTGTCCGTCCGGAAATTGAAGAATATGACGCTGTCCCCGTCGCTTATCCTGCCGACCGGACTCTTGCCGTCAGTTATCACTGTCGGCATTATGAACTCGTCCGTCTCTCCCCGCAAATAGGCCTTTTCGACCGCTTCCTCGCCCGAGATGGCCTTAACGCCTTCACCCAGCACCGTGGCGTAGTATGCCTTTTTTATGCGCTCCCAGCGGTTGTCCCGGTCCATCGCGTAGTACCTGCCCGAGACGGTGGCTACTCTGGCCATGCCCGCTAGGTTTTCCTTCGCGATAAAGGTAATAAGCTTCTTCATGTAGTCAAGGCCGCTGGACGGCGGCGTGTCGCGCCCGTCCATGAAGGCGTGTACGAAGACCTTGTCAAGGCCGTGTGTCCGCGCCATCTTCAGAAGGGCGTAGAGGTGCGCCTGGTCGCTGTGCACGCCCCCGTCGGAGAGTAGTCCCAATAAATGCAGGGCGCGTCCGGCCCCTTTCGCCTTTTCCATCGCGTCCCTGAGCGCCTTGTTCTCCTCGAACTCCCCGTTTTTTATCGCGAGGTTGATGCGGGTATAGTCCTGGTAGACTATCCGCCCGGCGCCGATGTTTAAGTGGCCGACTTCGGAGTTGCCCATCTGGCCGTCGGGCAGGCCCACGGCCTCGCCCGACGCACGGAGTACCGCATGGGGGAATCGCTCGAGCATCGAATCGTAAAACGGGGTATCGGCCCGGGCCTTGGCCGAGAACGACGGGTCGTCTTCTACGCCCCATCCGTCGATTATTATAAGGGTTGCGGGCCTGATTGCCGGTGTCAAGGGGGTTCCTTTCGGCGGGATATCAGCAGTATTTATCGAGGTCTATATTGAACGTGTTCCACTTACCGCACCTGGGGCACCGCCCGGACCACTCGGTCGAGAAGTGCTCGCAGTTGCAGCACCGGTAAGGCACTATCAGCTGGTCGCCGTATGTGAGCGCCTTTTTGAACTCGTCCACGGCCATGGGATATGAGCCCCGCCTCAGGTAGAGGTTGCCGAGCAGCTTGTGCAGGTCGGTCAGCTGCCTCGTGGAGGTATCTATCGCGGACAGCGTCTCGTATGCGTCGTCCACCATTTCGAGCCGGTAGTAAAGCTTCCCCAGGAAGAAGCTTAGGTTCACGTCTTTGGGGCTTTTCAGGAGCGCGGACTTGTACAGGTTTATAATCCTTGCGGGCGTGCCGAGCTTTAAGTAGAGGTCTTCCAGGCGGTGCAGGAAGATTATCGAGCCGGTGGTCCTGAACGCCTCCTCCCATAGTCCCGCCGCCTCCGCGTTTTCGCCCTCTTCGAGGTATACCTCGCCCAGGCCGAGGGATGCCGGCACGAACGCCTTTTCAGCCTTGACCAGCCCCTTGAAAATGCGCTTCGACTTCTCCAGGTTACCCTCCTCGAGGAGCGTCCTGGCCGTCTCGTACCTGAGGCCTACCAGCCGCTGCTGCTCGGCCTCCCGCTCCTTCGGGCGAAGGTTCAGCTTCAGTATCCGCTGCTGTGCGTCCTCCGCCTTCTCGAAACTGCCCATCCTCTGGTGGATATCCCGTATTTTCGTCAGTGCGCGGAGGTTGCCCTCGTCCTTCTCGATGATGTCTTCAAGGGTCTGGAGCGCGTCCTCGGTGCGCCGCGCGTCCTCGTAGTCGAGCGCCAGCGCGAAGAGCGTCTCGATGTTTTGCTCATCGATATTCTTCGCCCTCTGATGGAGCTTTATGGCCTCAGCGTAGTCGCCTTCCTTGGAGTATATCGAGCCGAGCCTGAGGAGCGTCTCCGCGTGGTTCGGCTTTATGGCGAGCACCTTCTCGAAGTAGCTGGCGGCCAGGTCGCTGCGCCTCGAGAGGAGCGCGTTCAGGCCCTTCGAATATAGCGTCTGTATCTTGGCGTCTTTCTGGCGGTCTCTGGTTATCTTCCAGTTATGGAAGAACTCGCCGGTGGCCTTTATGTAGAACCCGAGCAGCACTACCAGCGCGCCGAATATGGCCGAGCTCAGCATCAGCGCCATCTTTCCGGGCTCGAAGAATATGCCGCCCGGGAGGACTATCTTGACATCGCCAGGGTTTAGGTAGTCCACCCAGACGATGAACCCGGCGAAAATAATCAGAAGGAATATGAACCTGAATACCATTAAGGGCTCTCCGAATTTAATAATGATAGGTCCTGCCCCGTGTTATCGTGATAGAGCGGTACACCTGCTCAAGCAGTATCAGCCGCGCCATCTCGTGGGTGAACGTCAGCCGCGAGAGCGAGAGCAGAAGCCCCGACCTCGCCTTGACCTTCTCGGCCAGTCCGAACGGGCCGCCCACGGCGAATATCACCCTCCGGCCCGAGTCAAACAAGGCGCCTAGCTGCCCGGCAAGCTCGACCGAACCTGCGAGCATTCCGCGCTCGTCAAGGGCGACCAAAAAATCGGACGGCAATACCCTCTCAAGTATCGCCTCGCCCTCGTCCTCGACCGCCTTTTGAGGGCTAGTCCCCGCCGAGCCTTTCAACTCCCGGACCTCGACCTCTATCTTGTTCTTCCTAAGGAGGTCCAGGTATTTGCCGATGCCCTCCTTTATGAAACCTTCCTTGGTCTTTCCGACGAACAGGAAGACAAGGCCCATCTATATTTCCACCCGGGGCGCATCCCCCCACAGGCCGTCCAAGTCGTAATATTCCCTGGCCTCCTCGTCGAAGACGTGGACAACCACGTCGCCGTAGTCCATCAATACCCACCTGCAGCCGGGGAACCCCTCGATATGACGCGGGAACGACCTGTGGGCCGAGAGCCGGAAATCAATCTCGTCGGCTATGGCCTTCACCTGCCTACCGGTATTGCCCGAGCAGATGATGAAATAATCGGCCAGCGTCGTGATCTCACGCACGTCAAGGACCAGGACGTCCAGCGCCTTTTTATCTACGGCCGCGGCCGCGATCTCGACAGCCCTTTCCCTTGAGTCGGTCAACCTGTCAGCAGTCTTTATCATTAACTCCGATTTATTATAAATAAAGCCTGTTTTCAATTATATACGACTCCACCTTCTCAGGCAAGAGGTATTTGGCGCTCTTCCTCGCCTTTATCCTCTTCCTTATTTCGGTCGAGGAGATGTCCATCCCGAGCGTCGCGACGAGCCAGAGGTCGCGCCCGGACACCAGCTCTACCTTGCCCACATGGCGCAACTTCTGGTCCAGGGCGTCCAGCACCGTAACGTCAACCTCGTGGACGAATTTTGAGCTGGTGAGCAGCCTTTGGTCCGTGTACGGACGGAAGGTCGTCACGAAATCGCACAGCGTCAGGAGCCTGTCGACCGCATGCCAGGAGCCTATATCGAGGAATGTGTCGACGCCCGTGATGAAATACAGTTCCGCATCACCGCCGTATGTCGCCTGCATGTGCTCCACCGTCTTTATGGAGTAGGAAGGCATCGGGCGCGTGAGCTCGAAATCGGATATCCTGAAATGCGGGTTCCCTTCGACGGCGAGCTGGACCATCTTTAGCCGGTGCTCCGCGGACACCCCGTACTGCACCTCCTTGTGCGGCGGCACGCCCGCCGGCACGAAGACCACTTCCTTAAGCTCCAGCACCTGCCGCACCTCTTCCGCGATGTAGAGATGCGCTATGTGTATCGGGTTGAAGGTGCCGCCGAAGATTCCGATTTTCATCGTCTCACTCCCGTATCTGGCCGCTGCCCAGGACGAAGAACCTCTGCGTAGTCAGCTCCTCGAGGCCCATCGGCCCGCGCGCATGGATACGCGTCGTGCTTATGCCTATCTCCGCGCCCAGGCCGAACTGACCGCCGTCGTTCAGCCTGGTCGAGGCGTTCACGAATACCGCCGAGGCGTCAACCTCGTTCACGAACCGCATGGCGCTGCCGTAGTCGCGCGTGACTATAGCCTCCGAGTGCTGGGAGCCGTATTTTTCGATATGCGCCATCGCGTCGTCCAGGCTCTCGACCACCTTCACGTTCAGGATGAGGTCGTTGTACTCCTTGTACCAGTCCTCATCTTTAGTTATCGACAGGCCCTTGACCAGCTTCCGGGCCTTTGCGTCACCCTTCAACTGGACCTTCGCCGCCTTCATGTCCTTCACTATCCACGGCAGGAACTCGCCGGCAACGGCCGCGTGCACGAGCATCGTCTCCATCGCGTTGCACGTCCCCGGCCTCTGCACCTTAGCGTTCATGCAGATATCGTGCGCCATGTCGAGGTCCGCAAACTCGTCCACGTACGTATGGCATACGCCCTTGTCGTGCTTTATCACGGGTATGCGCGAGTTTTCTGTTACCATCTTTATAAGCCCCTCGCCGCCGCGCGGGATTATCAGGTCTATGTACTTGTCCTGCTTCAGCATCTCAAGTACAGCGGCGCGGTCCGTCATCTCGATGAAGCTGACCGCCTCTTTCGGTATCCCCGCCTTCGCGCAGGCCGCCTGGAGTATCTTCACGATGGCCAGGTTCGAGTTTATGGCCTCCGAGCCGCCCCGGAGGATGACGCCGTTCCCGGTCTTGAGGCACAGGGACGCCGCGTCCGCCGTCACGTTCGGGCGGGACTCGTACACTATCCCGATGAGGCCTATGGGAACGCGCAGGCGGCCCACCTGCATCCCGTTGGGCCTCTTCCAGACCTTCGTAACCTCGCCCACGGGGTCCGGCAGCGAGGCTATCTCCCTGAGGCCCGCGGCCATCGCCTCGATGCGGGACGGGTTCAGGGTCAGCCTGTCGAGCATCGCCTTGCTGAGTCCTTTCTTCTCGCCCGCGGTGATGTCCTTGTAGTTCTCCTTCACCAGCTCGGCCTCGGCCTTTATTATCCTGTCCGCCATAAAAAGAAGCGCGTCGTTCTTCGCCTTCGTCGGGATGGTCGCGAGCTTCCGCGAGGCTTCCTTGGCCTTTTGCGCGGTCTTAGTTACGTAGGTTTTTATGTCCATTGATTTCTCCTGGATTAAACAGAAACTTTCAGGCTCTTCTGTTCCTTCTCATAAAGATAAAGGAAAAAAGCATTAATTAAAAGTCCTGTAGCTAATAAACGCATCCCTCGATTTAAATCTATAAGAAGTACGGACTTGGCGTAATTTCTAATGATAAAAAACGAGATAATTCCTGTCAAACCCGTAATTGAATAAAGCGTGATAAAAATTCTGATTTTTTCTATCGGCCTCTTAAGTAGGAGAAAATTTCCGCCATATATACACATTTTAAGAAAATTCAAAATAAATCTATAAATATAAACATTTTTTGACTCTATGTATCTTGTATCATATAGAGAATAATAATGGACAGGAACATAAAACTTATAAGTAAAATAAAAACCGATTAGACAGTTAATTATAGCGATAAAGGAAGTAATTTTTATCACCTTTTTCATAAATGGCCGCTTCATCGCCCACCTGCTCATTACATCACCACCAAATCGTCCCGGTGAATCACCTCGTCGCAATATTTATATCCCAATGCGGCCTCTATCGCGGAGGATTTCAGGCCCTTTATCTTCTCGATTTCCTCGCGGCTGTAGTGTATCAACCCGCGCGCGACAATGCTCCCGTCCTCGCGGCATATCTCGACCGCGTCGCCCGCCGAAAATTTCCCCTCGGCCGACTTTATGCCCGAAGGCAGGAGGCTCTTGCCCTTCGTGAGTATCGCCCTGGCCGCGCCGTCGTCAACGGTTACCCTACCCTTGCCGCGCATCGTGAACGCTATCCAGTGCTTCTTCGACGACAGACTCTCGCTGCCGGGCATTATAAGCGTGCCCACGCGCTCGCCCTCGAATAGCCTCTTGATGTTACCGGACTTCCTGCCGTTGATGATGAAGCACGCTGTCCCGCCTGCGGCGGCCTTGCCCGCCGCGCATATCTTGCTCGACATCCCGCCAGTACCTAGCAGGCTGCAAGCCCCGCCGGCCATCCTCTCCACGTCCTTCGTGATATGTTCCACTTCTTCTATCAGCCGGGCGTCCGGGTTCGACGGGTCCTTGTCATATAGGCCGTCCACGTCCGAGAGTATGACGAGCGTGTCCGCGCCCGCGAGGTTCGTGACAAGCGCGGCCAGGTTGTCGTTGTCGGAGAATTTCAGTTCCTCGACCGAGACGGTGTCGTTCTCGTTGATTATGGGGATAACGCCGAACTCGACCAGTTTGTTAAGCGTGTTACGCGCGTTCAGGAACCGCCGCCTGTCGATTAAGTCCGCGCCGGTAAGGAGCATCTGGCCCACGCCGATGCCGTGCTTGGACAGGCTCTTCTCGTACATCCTGATAAGGGCCGACTGGCCCACAGCCGCCGCCGCCTGCTTCATATCTATCGTCTTCGGACGCTCGGAAAGGCCAAGCTTGGCCATCCCCGCGGCGACCGCGCCGGAGGTGACCACTATCACCTCGATGCCTTTCCCTCTGAGCCAGGCCAGCTCCTCGGAAAGCGAGCGGATGCGCGCCTGGTTGACTCCGGACACGCGGTTCGCGACGACGGTGCTGCCGATCTTTATCACCACGCGCCGGGCGCGCTTCAGGATATCTTTTCGGGTATGTTTCATATCTCTGTCAATTTCTTCGCCACGAAGTCCAGCAGCTTGTCTATCCCCTCATGAGTGGCGGACGAGACGGCGAAGGGTTTATAGCCTTCGTCCTTGCAATATTCCTTGAAACGCTTGAGCCGTTCCTTGTCTTCCATCGCGTCTATCTTCGTAGCCACCGGGACCAGGTACCTCTGCATCAGCTCCGGGTTATATTTCTTCAGCTCCTCGTTTATCGCGGTAAAGCTCTTTACCGGATCATCCTGCGCAAGCGCCGATACGTCCACCAGGTGCAGGAGCATCTTTGTGCGCTCGACGTGCCTGAGGAACTGCGAACCTAACCCAGCCCCCTTATGGGCGCCCTCGATTAGCCCGGGGATATCCGCCGCGACAAAGCTCTTATAAACGCCGTGCTTGACCACGCCCAGGTTCGGCACGAGCGTGGTGAAAGGATAATCCGCTATCTTCGGCCTGGCCGATGAGATTACCGAGATCAACGTGGACTTCCCGGCATTGGGCAGCCCTATTATGCCCACGTCCGCCAGGAGTTTTAACTCCAACAGAATGGTCTTCTCGTCGCCCGGCTCCCCGGGCTGAGCGAACTTCGGGGCCTGGTGCGTGGCCGACTTGAAGAAAGCATTGCCCTTGCCCCCGCGCCCGCCCTTTGCAGCGGTCA
>JBEKYB010000009.1:0-13499 GCA_049511435.1 Nitrospirota bacterium
GCGGCACGATGCGCGACCACGTGACGCTCAAGCGCCGGATAACCGATTATATACCTCTCCATCTCGCTTTCTGACAGCATGTCCTCTATTTTCCTTGTGCTCTGCAGGAAATAGAGGTTTGGGGTATTCTTGAATTCCAGGCCGCCGACGTTCATCCATAAAACGCCCCCGACCTTGCCCTTCTTTTTAAGCTCCTGATGGCCTTCTGGCGACGTAATCTTGACCACGAGGTCAACCCCGGGGTCCGATACGCCGCTTACGCTTACCTCGCTGCCGCTGTAGAAAAAGTCTATCGTTATATGGTCGTGGTTGGCCTGGGCCGTCAAGGTCGCCCATGCCGCGCATGGCAGGAGCGCCATCGCCGAGACCACAGCCAGAATGCGCAGTGACCTGATCATGAGTGTCCACCTCCCATCGAAAGGAGCAGCGACGGCGTCAACGTCAGCTCAAAGATGATCTTCACGGTAACTGCCAGCACTATCACGGCAAGGAGTATTTTCAGCTGGTCCGCCTTGAGTTTCCTGCCGAAAACCGCCCCAACCTGCGCCCCGATGGTCGAGCCAATAAGCAGCAGCACGGCGAGCGTGAAGTCCACGCTGTGGTTGGTATAGGCCTGGAGGAAGGTTACCTCTATGCAGGTGAACAGTATCTGGAACAGGCTTGTGCCCACCACAACGTGCATCGGCATCCTCAGGATATATACCATAACCGGCACCATAAGAAACCCGCCGCCGACCCCCATTATCGCCGCGAGAACGCCTACGAACCATCCGAAGAAGATGGGCAGTATGACCGAATGGGTCACCCCTGACTTCTCGAAGCGGGTCTGGAGCGGCAGCGTCTTCAGGAACCTGGCCGTGCCTGATTCCCTGGCTGGCTTATCGTCGTGCGCTGCGGGTTTCTTCTTCATGCTTTGGAGGCTCTCTATCAGCATGTAAGCGCCGACGATTCCAAGCATAAGCACGTAGGTCATCTTGATGACGAAGTCCGCGTTGCCCATCGCCTTCAGGATTTTTATGCCCTGAACGCCCACAAGCCCGCCGGCAAAACCGCCGGCTAAGAGGTAGAGTCCCATCTTGAAGTCAACGTTGCCGACCTTCCAGTGCGCGTAGGTGCCGGATGTTGAAGCCGCGACTATCTGGTTGGAGTCCGTAGCGGCGGCCACCGTGGAAGGTATGCCGAACATGATAAGCAGCGGGGTCATCAAAAACCCGCCCCCCACTCCGAAAAGGCCGGAGAGCAGGCCCACGGCCAGCCCGAGTCCGACCGGTACGATTACGTTGATGCTGGTCAACGCCACAGGCAAGTACAGGTGCATCTTAAATTACTCCTTTCTAATTGTTTCAGACGACGTTTGCGTGCCTGGCTATTGTTATCACCGGCCTTGTGGCACTTTTTACAAGCCTGCTCAACTCCCTGGCGGAAACGCTGCCGCCGTCGGTAACCGTCGGGCCAAGGAGCACCATCTCAATATTGTCGGACTCTGCTATCGACTCCCTTATGGCCGGGAGCAGGTCCTTGTCCGTCGCGCGGACCTGGACGTCGACACCCTCCATACGGCACTTCTTCCCTATCTCCGCGCCCCTTTTCCCGGCGTCATCGCGGGTTTTCCGGCCTTCGCTCATCTCTATCGCCGCCGTGGGTTCGCAGGCCTCCGCGAACGCGGACGTCGCTATCATGTCCGAAAATTTATCTATCAGGCCCCTCTCCTTGAGCAGCAAGACCGACAGGTCCTTGCCCAGCGTCTTTGCGAGATGAATCGCATAAGACAGGCCGTCATCGAAGTGACCATTATTGCGATAGGTCACAAAAAGCAGGCTTCTCCTTCTCATCCTTTACCTCTGAGCTTGTGTTGGATTATCACAATCCTGCCTGGAATAGATAGCAAGATGGGTGCCAGATTATAACGTACTGAATTTATTTATATTTCTGAAAATTTACGGGGAAACCTATGTTCCAATATGGAACAGCAGTGAACGGTTTACTCGCCGTTCAGTATCCTCCAAAGGCTCGTCCGGGATATGCCGAGAGCCGCAGCGGCCTTTGTTTTGTTGCCGCCAAGCATGTCGAGAACCCTTTTTGCGTAGGCCCGATCCAGCTCCCACATAGTCTTTATCTCGCCAGGCTCAAACGTCTCAATCTGAAACACCTTGAGACTCTGGGGCAGGCTTTCGGGCGTAAGTTCTTTGCCTTTTTCGAGGATAATAGCCCGTTCGATGATATTTTCAAGCTCCCGGACATTGCCCGGAAACGTGTAATCCTTAAGGATTTTCATCGCCTCCTTCATTACCCCTGAAATTTTTTTGTGCGATTTTGGCAGGTGCTTATCGAGGAAGAATTTTACCAAAGGCTCGATGTCCTCACTCCTCTCCCGGAGCGGCGGTATGAATATCTCCATCACATTGAGCCTGTAGTAGAGGTCTTCGCGGAACCGCCCTTCCGCTATCATGGACTTAACGTTCTGGTTCGTCGCGGCTATGAACCTCACGTCGACCCTTATCGGCCTCGTCCCGCCCACACGGTAAAACTCGCCGTCCTCTATTACCTTAAGGAGCTTCGCCTGGAGGCTCGTCGCCATCTCGGATATCTCATCCAGGAAAAGCGTGCCGGTGTCCGCCACCTCCACCAGACCCTGCTTCGTCCTGACCGCGCCGGTGAACGCGCCCCTCTCGTGGCCGAACAGTTCGCTCGCCAAAAGCTCCTCGGTGAGCGTGGCGCAGTTGATGGACAGGAGCGGCCCGTTCTGCCTGCGGCTCGTGTAGTGTATTATCTTGGCCAGAAGGCTCTTGCCGACGCCGCTCTCCCCGGTAAGGAAGATATTGCATTCCGAGTCCTTCAGGCCGTCTATCGTCCGCAGTATCTCGTTCATGCTGCCGCTTTTGGCGATGATGGAGACCTTCTTCTGCTCGCCGAGAATTGTACGGAACGCCAGGTTCTGCCTGGTGAGCTCCTTCCGTTCGAATACCTTCTTCACTTTCAGTACCAGCTCGTCGAGTTCAAACGGCTTCGTTATGTAATCAAGCGCGCCAAGCTTCATCGCCTCGATGGCCGATCCGATGCTCCCGTAGCCGGTCATGATGATCACCTCGACCTCCGGGCGCCTCTCCCGGACCTTCAGAAGAAGCTCAAGGCCGGTCATACCCGGCATCTTTATGTCCGCGATGAGCAAGTCGTAGTCTTTCCCCTCAAACGCCTTGAGCGCGTCCAAGCCGTTGTAGACGGAGGTCACCCTGTAGCCCTCACTCTCGAGCGTGTTCCTCAGGTGCTTCTGGGTAATCTCCTCGTCTTCCGCTATCAGTATGTCGAAGGGCATCTATTCATTCCCCCTGTACAGCGTTATCTCAAAAACGGCCCCGCCGCCGTCTTTGTTTCTGGCCCTTATGTCTCCGCCGTGCCTGCCGACGATATTGAAGACTATCGCAAGACCGAGCCCCGTACCCCTGTCTTTGGTAGTATAGAACGGTTCGAATATCTTCTCCACCCGTTCCGGGGGTATGCCGGGGCCGGTATCGGACACCGTTATCCTGACCGCCCCGGACTCGTCCGAGACCCTCACGGCCAGTTCTCCCTTCCCGTTCATAGCGTCTATCGCGTTTGTGAAGAGGTTTATGAATACCCGTTCCATCTGGTTCGGGTCTATATCGAGGCACAGTCCGGCCGGCGCATCCAGCCGGAACACCACGCCCTCCGAGCCGTAGGCGCGCGTCGTGCCAAGCAGGGAATACGCACCCCTTATCAGGCCGCCGATGTCCGTCGGGGCGAACTCCGGCTCGCTCCCCCGCGCGAATTCCAGCAGGTCCCTTACAATCCGCTTCACCCGCGCCGTCTGGCCGACGATGTCGTCGACTGCCCCCTTTATCGCCGAGGCGGTATCGCCTTTTATCTCCCTTGAGAGCACCTGAACCGCAAGGTATATGTTGTTCAACGGGTTGTTCAGCTCGTGCGCGACGCCGGAGGCGAGCGTGCCTATAGCGGCGAGCTTCCTGGCCTGGAGCAGCTCCTCGTTTTTCTCCCCAAGCTCGCGTTCGCGCCTGGCAAGCTCATCCTCCATCGTGTTAAACTTCTCAACCAGGAGATCTACCTCATCCTTCGGCTTAGCATTGGCCGGCAGGGTGGGCACCCTCGGGTAGAAGCCCTTGCCGGTATGCTCGACCACGTCAATGAGCATCCGCAGCCTGAGCGTCACGCTCCCCAGAATCATAAACAGCATGCCGAGCCCGATGAGCAGGAACAGCGGGAACACTGCGATGAGCGCGAGCTGCGAGAGCTTAATGGTATGCTCGACCCTGTCCCTCGCCGCCTTGTCGAGGTCCTTCGTCACCTCCACTATGTCCTCGCCGGTCTTCCTGAGACTCGTGATTTCCGTGTCGACCGCGCAAAGTCCAGACACCAGGGCATCATCGGGCGGCAGCCCGAACGCGTCACGGAGGTACTTAGCGCCATCGTACGGCCGCTCCATGAACGTAAGCTCTATAAGGGGGAAGAACCGGCCAAACCGGGGGCTGATAGCTTTTCCTCGCTCGATATCGGCATTTAGCCCCTTCAGCGAGGCCTCTATCCTGTCGAAGCGGGCCCTGTAGTCCGAAGTCAACGACCCAAGCCCCTCAAGCTGGCCCCCGACATCCCCCTTACGGGCGCTGTCGAGGGTCTCCTCCATCTCACTTAGATATCTGTGCACCTGAACGGACTCCGCCACTGATTTCTGCGGCCCGTAGAGGAAAAAGTTCTTCTCATGCCTCCTGATCTGGAGCGACTTTGTGCGAAGGGTATCTGTAAGCTCCAGGAATACTATCTCGCGGCGCATCTGGGCGAAGTTGATATATTCGAATACCACCAAAAGCGCGATGATGGACGCGCTTATAAGAAATCCCAGGACTATCTTCCTCTTAAGGGACATAAGCCTTTCATTTTATTGGTCCATGTGTGATGCCCCGTCCATTATACCAGTTGTAAAGTCAGAGTCAACTTCCTTATCTTAACAAGGGGGTGCATTTGTTTTTAACCTGTTGAACGGCATGCAATTTTGGAAGCCGATTACCCTCAAACCTGGGCCATAACTGCGCTGGTTAACACTGATGATGCATCGACTCAGGATATCGCCAAAAATGAAGTTCATTTTAAACTGGACGAAATAGGGGCTTTTATTTTAAAATAGGATAATTCTTTTGGGTAATATAAGCTAAAGCGATAAAATCCGCAGGAGACTTATGGGTGAGCATCTCATGACAAATTTGATTACGGCGATCCTTGAAGGCGATTGTGCCGAATCGGTTTCCCAGGCTAAAAGTCTTCTTGGCGGCGGAGTCAGTCCCGAACAGGTTGTCACGGATGGCATCGAGGCCGCCATGTCGAGACTGGATGCAAAATGCACGCTTGAACAGTTCAACCTTCTCGAAATCATGCTGGCGGGCCGCGCTGTCATGGAGATAATGAAGCTCCTATATCCCTCGGGGATAGCTATGGCCGCTTCGAAAGGGACGGTCGTAATCGCTACGTTGGAAGGAGATATTCACGACCTCGGCAAGAATATCCTTAAAACTGTCCTTATCGGCAAGGGTTATCGCGTCGTCGATTGCGGCAAGGACTGCCCTTTGCAAAAGCTAATTGATATTGTGGAAAAGGAGCGTCCTTTGGCAGTTGCCATCAGCGGCCTTATTACCCCGATTATCCCGCTTGTGAGGCAGGTAAAGGACATGCTGCTCCTACGCAGGCTGGACTGTGTGAAGGTAATTGCCGGGGGTGCGGCGTTAAAGCAATCTTCAGCCAGTAGACTCAATGTCGATTTCCTGGCGGAATCGGCATTCGACGTCCTCCCTTATCTCGATGAATTCACCGGGGGCAGGAAATGAACAGCCTGGAACGAGTGGCCGCGGCAATAAATTTTCAGGAGACAGACCGTGTACCGGTTATAGCCCAGGTTTTCGGTCATGCCGCCTCACTCGCGGGGGTGTCTTTAGACGATTATGTCCAGGACGGTGAAACGCTCGCCAGGTGCCAGTTGCACGCACTGAAGGAGTATGGTTATGACGCGGTCTTCTCAGTGATGGACGTGAGCGTGGAGACCGAAGCGGCCGGTTCTGTTTTGCGGTACCTTCGGGACCAGTACCCCGTAGTCGAGAAATACGCGCTGTCAACCGACGGCGACTGGGATGAACTCCCAATTCCCGATCCGCTGAAGGCAGGCAGGATGCCGGAGATGCTCAAGGCGTTGAGGATTCTAAGGCGAGAGATAGGTGATCGGACGCTGGTGGTTGGCTGTGTCATGGGTCCCTTTACGCTTACTACGCAATTGCTCGGCATGGAGACCGCGCTTTACTTGGCGATAGACGACCCGTCCAGGCTGGAGCGGTTGATGGACTTTGCAACCGAGACCGTCATTCGGTTCGGCCGGGCTCAGCTCCAGGCGGGAGCGCATCTGCCGATAGTTTTCAATCCTTCCGCCTCACCCGTCGTCATCCCACCGCAATTTTTCCGGGAGTTCGAACTGCCCCGGCTGAAGCGGGTATTCCAGGCTTTCATGGGGAGCGGCGCCGTCGCCAATTGGCTTCATATCGCGGGTCCCGTCGGTCCGGTACTGCCCTATTATCCTACGGCAGGGGTCCATATTGCGAATTTCGACTATTGCATAAGCCCAAAGGAGGCGATGGACGGGCTTCCGGCTACCTGCCTGGACGGCAACATCAGACCTGTCAGTTTCATAGATGGAAGCCCGGAGGACATAGAGGCCGAAGCCGCGAAGCTTCTCGACGCTTTCCGCAACCGCGGAGGCTTTATTCTCTCATCAGGCTGCGAAATCCCGCCTGAATCCAAACCCAAAAATATCGCCGCGATGGTTAATTCGGTGCGTGCAAGGTAGTCAAAGGAATGCCACAGCTTATAGTAATTACCAACGATATAGCGAGGGAAATATCATTTACTGAAGGGTCCTCGCTGCGTGAACTTCTATACGAAGCAGGTCTGAGGGTACGTTCCGGCTGCCTGGGGAACGGTGCATGTGGCCTTTGCCTGGTGCGGATTGAAGCTGGAGACGCGGGCGAACCGACCACGAACGAGCGCCTCAGCCTGTCTCCCGAGCAGATCGGAGCAAACATCCGCCTTGCCTGCCAGTTGATGCCTAAGGGCGACCTTAGCATCCGGATTATCGCCGCCTCAAAAACCAACTGGAGGGACTTGACGCCGGGTGATCTTCCCTGCGCTCCGCCGCCTCTCAAGCGGCCGGCCGGTGCGAAATCCATCGAGACAGCATACGGCTTGGCCGTGGACCTGGGAACAACTCATATCAGTCTATCCCTCTGGGACTTAAAACAAGGCCGAAGGCTCTCCGGACGCATAGGTCTCAATCCCCAGTCATGCTGTGGCTCGGACGTGGTGACGCGGCTGATTGCCGCTTGTGAATCGCCGGACAATGCCCGGAAAATAGCCGGGATGCCCCTAGATGCCGTGTGTGAGGGTCTGCTGGATATGTGCTCAAGGGAAGGTTTCGGCCTTAAAGACGTTGTTAAGGTCTTCATTGTAGGCAATACCGCCATGCTTGCCTTGTTGACGGAATCAGACCCCCGGACGTTATTGCAGCCCGGATCCTGGACACTGCCTGTCGCCCTGAGGCCGGACTGTCCAAAAGGATGGGCGGGCGTCGTTGGGCTCCATCCCGAGGCAGCCGTGGAAGTCGTTTCTCCTGTGGCGGGCTTTGTGGGTTCAGACCTTTTGGCCGGAGTGGTTGCCACCCGCCTGACTGACCAGCCGGGCAGTTTATTGATTGATTTCGGGACGAATTCCGAGATGGCGTTGTGGGACGGCAACACGCTCTGGGTGACCTCCGCCGCGGGCGGGCCTGCTTTTGAAAGCTGCGGGATGAAGTCCGGTATGCCCGCCGAGCCGGGCGCGATTTACCGTGTTGACCGGCATGAAGGTTCCGGCGAGCTGAGTTTCCAGGTGATCGGGGGGGGAGAGCCTAAAGGATTCTGCGGATCCGGACTCGTAGACCTGGTAGCATTACTGCGCAGCACGGGGGAGTTGAAGCCTACCGGCAAGTTTGCATCGCCGTATCCTGAAGACGGCTTTGTTGTTAAACCGGAAGGTCCGGCTATCCGCCTGACCAAAGGGGACGTGGACATGTTTCAGCGCGCGAAGGCGGCGATCGGTGTCGGAATAAAGACGCTGATGGGAATGGCGCGGATAGGTTCGGCGGACCTTCGGCGCGTCTTCGTGTGCGGGGTATTCGGTACTCGGCTGAATACCCTGAACGCCCGGCTCGTCGGACTTCTGCCGGATATACCGGACGAACGCATCGAACTTTGCGGGAATACCGCGCTGGCTGGGTGCGAGCACCTGCTCTTATCGGCTGAAGTGAAAGAGGAATTGGAGCTTCTGCGAGAGCGGGCATCCATTATCAACCTCTCCAGTATATCCGATTTCGAGGAACTGTTCTTGGAGAATCTGTACCTGCAGCCGTTGAGGGTGGACGAGACATGAAAAATCAACGATACAGCAACCCGCAGTTGTTCGAGGCCTTTATTAAATCAGCCCAGTATCTTGTCCGCCTCAAAACGCAGCAGGACGTCTGGGACCATCTCGGCAAGTTTATAATGACTTATTTCCCGGCGGATTGGACCGCCCTCGTGCAGCGAGACCCCGTCAGCGGAGTCTCGGTTTGCCACTGCACATTGCCCCAGGAGGCCGCCGCACAGATCATCCGCACGAATGAAGTGAATACCCTTATAGCCGACGTGCTTGATAGCGGCTTTTTTGCATCCCAGACCATCCTCACCCCTTCTCCCTCTATGACCGTTTTCCTTCCCATCGCGGAAGAACACAAGGTCATCCTGATAGGCCACAAGACCAGCGAGCCGCTTCCAAAAGAGCTGCTTAACATCTATATTGCAATAGCCGGCCTGGCCGGCACGACCTATGAGCGGCTGCGAGCGGAGGAGGCGCTCCAACTGGCAAATGCCTACAACAGGACCCTTCTTGAAGCAAGCCTGGACCCCCTTGTCACCATCGGTTCGGACGGGAAAATAACCGACGTGAACGCAGCGACGGAGATAGTTACAGGATATACGAGGGACCGACTTATCGGGACCAGTTTCTCGGACTACTTCACCGATTCCGAAAAAGCCGAAGCGGGGTACCAGCGGGTATTCAGGGAAGGGACCATAAGAGATTATCCGCTGGAGGTCAAACATCAGGACGGCCATATAACGCCCGTCCTGTATAATGCCTCGGTATATAAAGACGAGACCGGCAAAGTCATAGGCATATTCGCCGCCGCCCGTGACGTTACAGAGAGAAAGCGGGCGGAAGAGGCCCTGGCGTTGCAGGCGCGCCATGCGTCCCTTGGCGGGGATGTCGGGATGGAACTCACCAAGGGCGATACCCTGCGCACCATCCTTCAGGGATGTGCCGAGGCGATAGTCCGGCGCTTGGAGGGGGCTTTCGCCCGTATATGGACGGTAAACCGGGCCGGGGACATGCTTGAGCTGCAGGCCAGCGCAGGCCTGTATACCCACATAGACGGCCCCAGCGCACGCGTGTCGCTGAACACCGACCGGAAGATCGCCCTGATAGCCCGGACCCGCGAGCCGCACCTCACGAACTCCGTAATCGGGGACAGTCTCATTATACATCAGGAATGGGCTATAAAGGAATGCATGGTTTCATTCGCCGGCTACCCCCTGGTTATCGAGAACAGGGTTATCGGAGTAATGGCCCTATTCTCTCGCAAGCCTCTCCCGGAGGTAACGTTAAGCGCGCTTGCATCCATTGCGGACGGAATATCTATAGGTATTGAACGCCTGCGCGTGAACGGAGAGATCAAGAAGCTGAACGATGAGCTCGAACAACGGGTCGTGGAGCGCACTGCGGAGCTGACGGCCGTAAACAGTGAATTGGAGGCTTTTACTTATTCAGTATCTCACGATCTGCGCGCCCCGCTCAGGCATATACATGGCTTCGTTGACCTCTTAAACCAGAACTCCAGCCGGGACTTAGACGATAAAGGTAAAAGATATTTAAAAAATATCTCCGAGGCGGCGTCTCAGATGGGAAACCTAGTGGACGACCTCCTTTCCTTCTCTCGGATGGGCCGCACCGAAATAAAGAAGATTCCTATAAACCTGGGAAATATCATATATGGCGTGATAAACGAGATGAAGGGAGACTTGAAGGACAGGTCTATTGAGTGGAAAATAGAAAAACTCGAGCCGGTTTACGGCGACCCCTCCATGCTGAGGCTGGTCATTGTAAACCTTATAGCCAACGCGATTAAATTTACCAGGACAAAGGATAAGGCTGTAATCGAGATTGGCTCGTACGCCGAAGCCGGTGAGAACGTGGTCTATGTAAAGGATAACGGCGTAGGATTCGATATGCGTTATGTGGACAAGCTCTTCGGCGTGTTCCAGCGGCTCCACAGCGCGGCTGAATTCGAGGGAACCGGCATAGGACTGGCCAATATCCGCAGGATTGTAGGCCGGCATGGTGGCAGGACCTGGGCTGAGAGCGCCTTAGGCGAGGGGGCAGCATTTTATTTTTCGCTGCCATCGATTAAAAAAGATAATGTATGATAGTCGCTTGACTGGAAACCGGGTTTGTCAAATAATATGATAGCCTAAATTTATTTTCCAAATAATATCGTTTATAATGCAAAAAAAGATATTTTATGGTATATATTAAAAAACAAGTATGTCTATGATCTGAAAACCGGATTCACTTAGTAACCGTTATCATTCATAGTTTGCCCTCACTCAAGCAGTCGCTTCCATCAAAGCAGTAAGCTTCCATTCAAGCAGTTTCGCTCCCATAAGATAAAAAAACCCGCAAGAACCCAAAAGGCATCTAAACGAGGTTAAGCTGATGAAAAGAATATTCTTTATAATCATCTGTTCTTCCTGCATGCTTTTGGTTCGTCAGAGCTTTGTTTATCCTCAGGACCCTCCCCATACCAACTTTCGCGCACGCTATAATGGAGCCTGCATCAGCAATACGGGGGCTGCATGTCATATCGTAAATCAGGGAAAGTTCCTGCCGGTTTCTTACACCGCTGATCCTTCGGTCGACTATACCAACTTCTGTCTAAGCTGTCATAATCCGGCTGCCGAGGCTCACCAGAGGAACCCTGGCACGCCTTCCAGTAATTCCTATGTGAACCAGACGGGCATTAATACCAGCGGGATGAAAGGCAATTCCCATGCCTGGGGCCGCCCAATAGGCAATGCGGGCACCCGTATCCCCGTCGAGGCCAACTTTGCCGGCACTACGTATATGCCAGGGAGCATCCCCACAGTACTCTGCCAGACCTGCCACGACGGCATGGACAAGGGTACAGGTAATTCTATTCCGCCTATTGAGCGCGAGCAGAACGTCTACTGGGCGACAGGATTGCCTGTACCGGGTTCAAATTATACAAAATACCGCCTCATCGGCTATACCAGCACGATGAAATATCTGCAACAGTACATCAGGGTTTACCGAAACGCCGGAGGTCCTATCGCCGCGCCCGTATACGAGCGCTCGAAAAGACAGTACATGGTGAACTACACGACGTACAGCTACAACAACCTATCCGCGACAGTCACTTTCCACGCACCGCAACCGGCCGGCGCCGGCATATACGTGGACATTCCGGAACCCTACCTTCGCCAGAGCGACAATATGAACGCGAACTGCTATGATTGCCACGCCGACCGTTTAGACCAGATGGCTACACACGCACCCGGCGGCGGAGCCAAGAACAGCCACCCGGTAAGCGTTCAATTAAAGATGACCTTCGGCCTGCATTCCACTCTTATGCCGGCCACGAAGGGCAACGCCTTCCTCGAGACGGGCAATACAGTGGTATGCACATCATGCCATCAACAGCACAATTCGGTGTCCGCCGACGGTGAACTGCAATGCGAAACCGACAGTAACCAGCTCTGCAGCGACTGCCATAAAACCAAGCTTTACGGGTACTCCTCGGCAGGCTCGGTCAACTACCACAATGGGCCAAAACATACCTCGCCCACGGTCTGCCTGGACTGCCATACCACCCACAACAGCCGCAACATATTGCTGATAAAAAACGTAATCAACGGCGTACTCATAAACTTCCAGAACTTCAGCGGGGCCCAAAGCTTCGGCAACGATACCGGGTCGAGCATCTGCGAGGTATGCCATACAACAACCACGTATCATCTGAGTGACGGCTCGGGCACCGGCCACCTCACCGGCAAGAACTGCACATCCTGCCACCTGCACAGCACAGGCTTCCAGCCTTCGGGCTGCAACACCTGCCATGGCTTCCCGCCCAGCGTCTCTCCCGGCCCGGCAGGCCCTATAGCCTATGGCTGGAGCGACACTACCGGTAACCTGCACGCCGTGCATATGACTTACATACAGAACAATTTCGGTCTTACCGGAAACAGCGCCTGCGCACGCTGCCACGGCAATCCCATGCCGCCGTCCGACCACTTCAGCGGCTTAACCCTTTCTACCGC
The DNA here is from genome assembly GCA_049511435.1 of Nitrospirota bacterium. Taxonomy (GTDB): domain Bacteria; phylum Nitrospirota; class JACRHJ01; order JACRHJ01; family JACRHJ01; genus JBEKYB01. The sequence goes on from JBEKYB010000009.1 coordinate 12,474, forward strand.
CATAATAGACACAAGCTCGTGGGGCGGCGGCACGTTCAGCGACGGCGGGACCCCGGGCAAGTCTAACACTGGCGACGACACCTGCACTAACGTCTCCTGCCATAAACTCCCGCAATATACCAGGGTATGGGGTGCTACGCCCGGCCAGTGCAATAACTGTCACGAATACCCCGGCAGCAGCAGGGACTGGTCCGGACCTAACGGGCATTTGATAAGGTACGACGCGCCGGTGGTCAAGACGCACCTGACGGCGAGCGGGTTCATCGCGGCGACGGATAATTACTCAACGGTTACATCCGACCCGACCAAGTGCGGCAAGTGCCACAGCGGCGGTGTTCACCAGAACGGCCATATCGTATTAAACGGGAGCGACAACGCCAACTGCGGGATGAACTTCACGTTTACCGTCATCACATCCGGGGCGAAGGTGACCTGCAGCGACGTCTATTGCCACAACGGCAAGACGACGCCGACCTGGTACGGCACCATCATCTGCGGGCAGTGCCACGGTGCCGTCACGAAGTCGCAGCCGTACGAGGCGAAGGCCCTGCCGACCGGCAGCGAGAAGTGCGATAACACCGGCCGGGGTCTGCACGGCGTACATGCGAACTACTCCTCGGCGAGCTACGGGATGAACGCCTACGGTTCGCGCGGCAACTGCCTGTACTGCCACACCAGCGGAGGCGATGGCAGCCCATCGGCCACGCATATCAACGGTCTCGTGAATATCACCGGAAACCAGTCCACGGGCCGCCAGAGCTTCAACAGCACGGGCCTTGGCTACAATTTCGCTACCAAGACCTGCACGAACGCATGCCACAGAAACCGGGGCGCGACGGCGACGTGGGGCAGCTACACGTCCTCGAACGTCAGTCTGGCATGCAACAACTGCCACGACGACGCGTCAAACAAGGCCACCGTGGCCCTCTCCGGCGCGCACGGCGCCCACTTGAACGCCACAATCAACATCTCTTTCGCCGTCAATACCGGTACCGGCGGGGGGTTGATGGGTGCGGCCGGCAACAC
>JBEKYB010000010.1:0-13266 GCA_049511435.1 Nitrospirota bacterium
CGCTCACCTTCGAGGAGCCCCTCACCGGCGCCAGACTCGACACGCACAATCTCCCCAAAGAGGAGCCGTTTGAACCCCTGCACCTGGAGTTTTCCAGGCAGGTCTTCATCGAGGCCATGAAGGTCGCTATGGACATCACGGAAAAGAGGACCATCATGCCCATCCTTTCTCACGTCCATCTGAAGTCCGACGCCCCAAACGGCGAGTACACAAGCTGCACGCTGGAGGCCACGGACCTTCAGATAACCTGGGTCAGACGAATTCACGGCAAGGGCGATGCGGTGAACCGCTGCATCCCCGGCAAGCTTCTTATGAACGAGATCAAGGCGCTGCCGGATGGTGCCAACGTCGAGCTTACCTTCAGCCGCCACGCCGTCAGCGTGAACGGGCGCTGCGAGATCCTCACCCCGGATGCTGAAGAGTTTCCGGAGATCAAGGTCAATGCCGGCGTCGAGCAGCCGGACGCGGTGCTGATCGAGAACCTGTCTGACGGGTTGAAGCAGGTGTTCCCCGCGATCTCAACAGACGAGACCAGGTACGTGCTCACGGCGGTCCTCATCGACCCGGAGAACGATACGGCAATGGTCAACCTTGCCGACCAGTACTACAAAATGGACAAGGCGGACGAGGCGATCAAGTACTACGTCAAGGCCCTGGAGTTAAACCCCGACAACCCCCGCGCATGCTACCAGCTTGGTCTCATATACTTCAAGCTCGGCAGAAACCGCGAGGCGCTGGACAGCTTTAAAAAAGCGGCAAATCTCGCACCCGGCTCCGAGGTGGCTGCCGCATCAGAAAAATATATAGAACTCCTGAAATAAAATGGGAACACTAGGCGAAGACCTTAAATCCACGAGGGAGCAAAAAGGGCTCACGCTTGGCCAGATAGCGGAGAAGACCCGTATCAGCCATACCTTTTTGAAGGCGCTCGAGGAGGACGACTACAACATAATCCCGGGCGAGGTTTTTATTACCGGCTTCCTGAGGAGCTATTCGAAGGAGCTTGGACTTAACGAGAAGGAGGTCCTTGCCCGCTACAGGGAGCTAAGGCCGCAGCAGCGCGAGCCGCAGGCCCCGGAGGCAGGCGAGCAGGCGCAGCACCAGCCGATGCCGTCGCTTATCAGGATAGGCAAGGGCGCATTATCCAAAAAGAAGACGCCTGTCTACATCATAATACTGGCTGGACTGCTGCTGGGCGCCGCGCTCACCGGAATCACCCTCTGGCTAACGCCCAAAGAAAAACCCGTCGCGCCCCCTTCCGGGAATGCGCCGCAGGCCGCTGCCGTGCAGGCCCCAAAGGCCGTGATTTTCGGCCACGCAAGCACTTTCCCCCATGCGTCTTCGACGGCCCCCGGGGTTGTCTCCCCTCCCGTCTCTTCTTCTGCCGGGTCGGACGCTTCACCATCACCGGCACCGCCCGAAGCGAAGAAGGGTCCGGTCGTACTCAGGCTCACGGCAAAAGAGGATTCGTGGTACGCCTACAGGCAGGACAAGGGCAGGAGGGTCTCAGGCACCCTGAAAGAGGGTGATTCGGTTGAGATAAAGGCCAAGAACGAAATACGCCTCGATATCGGCAACGCCGGGGGCGTAGAGGCCGAGTTAAACGGCAAGACCCTTAAAGCCTTCGGGGAAAGCGGCAAACCAGTAAAGGACATTGTGATAACCGCCAGCGGCGCATCCGTCGCCGCAAAGGAATAATTCCCGCCCCCAAACCTTTACTAAAACCGTTCCATTTGATATAAATTAGATATGTACAACATAATTTTGTTGCCGGTGGACGGCAGCGAAATATCGAACCATGCCGCCGAGGATTGCTTAAGGCTTGCATCCAGGCTTGGGGCGAAGGTGATACTTCTGTATGTGGTGGATATCGCCCTGGTCTGTCTCCCGGAGGCCGAGTCCGGCATGACAAATGTCGAGATAATAAGGGAAAGCTTTAAGGAGCAAGGCGATAAACTACTGCGGCGGCTAAGTGAGCTGGCATCGGGATCAGGCGTAAGCACCGAGTCTATAATAGCGGAAGGCGACGTGCATGACGAGATAATACGGGTCGCTAAGGAAAGGAACGCCGAGCTTATCGTCATGGGCACTCACGGCAGGAGGGGTCTCAACAGGCTTCTCCTGGGCAGCGTCGCCGAGTCGGTCGCCCGCAGGGCGCACTGCGCCGTCTTGTTAATACGTCCTGAATAATGTATATTTATAACAGGAGGTAAAAATGGCCTTGTGGGAAATAGCGATACTTATAATAGCCATAGCGTTCGCAATAGGGGTGTTTGCCCTTATACCGGCTCTGTTGCAGCTCCGGGCCACCCTTAAGGCGTCGGAGAGGACTCTGGACGACCTGGACGCTACCGTAAAATCCCTTGTAGACGATGAGGTTAAGCCATTTGTAAGGTCGCTCAGCAGCACAATAGTGGAGATAGACGGCGTCGTGCAAGTCGCCAGGCAGGGCGTCGAGAAGGTGGATTACGTGCTTGAATCCCTCCGTGGCGTAGGCGATACCATAAGGGGCATCGACACCATTTTTGACGAGAAGGTGAAGGGTACGCTGATTGACCTTATCGCATTGACTACCGGCGTAAAGGTAGGCGTATCCACTTTTGTAAAATCCGTGAAGGCGCTTTCAAAGAAGGAGGTGGCTTAAATGTACGAAGAGAAGAATTTTTCAACCGGTTCATTGATACTGTCTTTCTTGATTGGTGGAGCGGTCGGCGCTGGGATAGCCCTTTTAACGGCGCCCCGTTCAGGCAAGGAGACCAGGGAGAAGATCAATACTATCGCAGGCGAGGCAAAGGAAAAGATCAGTCGCGTCGCCGAAGACGCCCGCGGCAAGATAGTAGAGACCATCAGCAAGGGCAAGGAATACATTGCGGAGAAGAAGCCGGTCTTGTCGGGGGCGGTTGATGCCGGCAAGAGGGCGATGGAAGAGGAAAAGCAGAGGATGAGCCACGGGATGTAAATCCCCGGAATGCGCTTGTTTCACGAGGGCCGCTTATAGCGGCCCTTTTTGCTGATAAGGCATGACATTCCCGTTTTAATTTGCCATAGGCACCCCGAAAGTTATAGAATTCAGATATGGACGAGCACGCGAATAAAAATACCGGCCTTGAGGTCCTGGATGCCCGTGTGGGCGGCATGACCTGCGCATCCTGCGCGGCGGCCGTCGAACGCGCCCTGAAGAAGAAGCCCGGCGTAATCTCGGCCAGCGTGAACCTTGCCACCGAGAAGGCGCACGTGGAATACTTGCCCGGGACGGTTACCCCGGACGAGCTAAAAGGCGCGGTTATCGGGGCCGGGTACCAGGTACTTGCTGAAGCGGAGTCCGCCCCGGAAGACCAGGCCCAAAAGGAAGAAGAGACCAGGGGCTTAAGGCTCAGGATGTACGCAAGCATCGTCCTTGCCGGCCTGATAATGGCCCTGTCCCTCCACGGGCTTTACAAATTGCCTATCCCGCACCAGACCCTTAATATGATCCTCTTCGCCCTGGCCACCCCGGTGCAGTTCTGGGCCGGATGGAGGTTCTACAAAGGCTCTTTCGCCTCGCTCTCGCACGGGGGCGCTAACATGGACGTACTGATAGCCACCGGCACATCCGCGGCCTATTTCTACAGCCTGATAATAACTTTCTTCCCGCCGGTCTTCGCCGGATACTCAACGGCCGTCTATTACGACACCTCGTCGATGATTATAGCCCTTATACTGGTCGGGAAATACCTGGAGGCACGCTCCCGGGGCAGGGCGTCCGAGGCGATAAAGAGGCTCCTTAAACTGAAGCCGAAGACGGCGCACGTGCAAAGGGACGGCAGGGAACTGGAAATAAATATTGACGATGTAGCGGTTGGCGACGTCGTGATAGTTAGGCCGGGCGAGAGGATACCGGTAGACGGCGAGGTGGTATCGGGTTTTTCTAGCGTCGATGAGTCCATGCTGACCGGGGAGAGCCTTCCTGTAGAGAAAAGGGAAGGGGATACCGTCGTAGGTGGCTCCATAAACCTCACCGGAAGCTTTAAGTTTAAGGCGCTAAGTGTCGGGAAAGATACGATGCTCTCCATGATAATAAAGCTCGTAGAGGAGGCCCAGGGCAAAAAGGCGCCCATCCAGAAGCTGGCGGACAGGGTGGCCGGGATATTCGTCCCGTCGGTGATAATCATATCGCTGATAACCTTCTTCGCCTGGTATGCAACCGGACATGACTTCACATTCGCCCTTCTGGCTTTCATAGCGGTGCTAATTATTGCCTGCCCGTGCGCCATGGGACTTGCGACGCCTACCGCCATCATGGTAGGGACGGGCAGGGCAGCCGAAAAGGGCATAATATTCCGGGGCGGCGACGTCCTGGAGCGCTTTGCCGGGGTGAATACCGTGGTGTTGGACAAAACCGGCACGATTACCGAGGGAAGGCCTCAGGTCATGCGGGTAATAGACCTCTCGGGCGCGGGGGATAAAGAGATAATAAGGCTTGCCGCATCCGTGGAGGCCGTCTCTGAGCATCCGCTTGCAAAGGCGATAACCGGAAAGGCCCTTGAGGAAGAAATCGACATCCGGAAGGCCGAAGGTTTCGAAGCCCTTCCCGGTTTCGGCGCACGGGCGACCCTGAACGGCACGGAAGTCGTTATAGGGAACGAGCAGCTGATGAAAGACAGACGTATCCCGCTTGCGGAGGCGCCTGCGATGGCAGCCAGTCTGGCGGAGGAAGGGATGACCGCCGTTTACATATCGTCCGGCGGTTCGCTTATGGGTATCATAGCCATCGCGGACGCCGTTAAGCCGGGCTCGGCCGGGGCTATATCCCGGCTTAAGGCAATGGGCCTCGATATCGTCATGCTTACGGGAGATTCCGACGCCGTGGCCAGGGCCGTCGCCGGGCAGGTCGGCATAGAGAAATTCATTGCCGGTGTACTGCCTGACGCGAAGGAGAGGGAGGTCGCTAGGCTCCAGGAAACGGGCAAGACGGTCGCAATGGTCGGGGACGGGATTAACGACGCGCCCGCGCTGGCAAGGGCGGACGTGGGTGTCGCCATCGGCACGGGCACGGACATCGCCATAGAGGCCTCCGACGTGACGCTGGTCAAGCCGGATATTTCCGGTGTCGCGGACGCCCTTCGGCTTTCCCGCCGGACGATGCGGGTGATAAGACAGAACCTCTTCTGGGCCTTCGTCTATAACGTCATAGGAATCCCGCTCGCGGCGGGGGTGCTTTACCCGGCATTCGGGATACTCTTAAGGCCCGTCTTCGCGGCCGCGGCCATGGCCCTGAGCTCCGTATCAGTCGTGACGAACTCGCTGAGGCTCAGGAAGGCATAACCTGCCTTTTCTCTTGAATTAATCTCACCCGTATATTACAATTCACTGGGCGGGACCGTCGTTATTTCAAAATTTTGCAGCTGCCCGGTTTATCGGGCGGTGCTTGACCTTGAATACTGCCTTCTGGAGGAACGGAATGAGGAAGTTATTGTCGGCTGTCGTCTTTTTGTCCACCCTGACGCTCCTTTTAAGCTCAGGACTGGTTTCCTATTCGTTTGAACGGGGGGTCTGTCCCGGCGTCCCACAGCGAGAGGCCACAGATGAAGAGATCATGGCGGCACACGGCCTGACGCAGGCGAACTACTCCATCTGGCTAAAAGAACACTCCGTAGGCCGCAACTGCACCCCAGTACCGCTTACCATCGAGAGCGTCCCCTTGGCGGGCTTTCATCCCGAGAGGCACAAGCCGCATTGAATATGGAAGCCCTGTCTATTTCGGCCGCCTTCTGGCTCTCGGTCGGGGCGGCCTTACTGTTCCTCGCCTGCCTCATAACCAAAAAAAGGCCGCTTGGCCGCGCCGCCGAAACCGCAGCCGCTCTATACCTTATAGCCATGACAGTCTCGCTTGCGGCGAGGGCCGTGAAATCCGGGCACGCCCCGATGGCCAACCGTTACGAGTCCCTGGCAAGCTTCGCCTGGTCGCTGGGCTTCGTCTATTTCTACGTCCGCGTCAGGTACAAGGAGATGAGGGTGGGCTATTTCCTGATGCCGCTCACCGCCCTCGTGATGTTCATGGTCCGGATGTCCCCGAGCGAGATAACGCCTTTGTACCCGGCGCTCGACACCTGGATGTTCGAGACCCATGTCGGCTCCGCATTCGTCGGGTACGGCTTCTTCGGCGCGTCCTTTGCCGGAGCTGTCCTTTACCTGGTCTCGAAGGAAGACGCGGGCAGGCTTCTGGAAAAAATGGTGTTCAGGACGGCGTACTACGGGTTCGCCCTCTTCACGATATCCATGGTCATAGGCGGCATCTGGGCGTACCTCGCATGGGGCACATACTGGCTCTGGAAGGTCAAGGAGCTCTGGTCGTTCCTCATCTGGATATATTACGCGGGCTTCCTGCACGCATTTTATGTCAGGAAGCTAAGGGGCAGGGGCGTGGCGTGGCTGTCCATTGCGGGCTTCATAATCACGATGTTCACCTATTTAGGCGTGGGTATCCTGATGAAGAACACGCACCAGCTTTAGGGGCACAATGAAGTCTATCTGGGAATTCTTCAACTCTCTGAAGCTTACGGTCTATTTGGTGCTCGCGATGACCGCGGTCACCATCTACGGCTCGATGGTGATATATGCCCGTCCCGACATATTCGGGGAGATGGAGCAGTCCCTGTTCCTCCGCTGGCTGGCTGGCCCGGGGCTGTCGCATCTTGGCCAGACATGGTGGCTTTTCCTCCTCGTGGCCATCGTAGTCCTTTTCGGCATAAATACCTTCGTCTGCACTCTCACGCGGCTTCCTGTGGTCTACAGGCGATGGAAGTACCCGTTGACGAACCTCCGCGATGTTGAGCTTGGCGGGGAAAAGGGCGTCCTGGTAAGTAACGGCGAGCCGATGCGCCGTGTACCTGACCTCCTGCGGGCAAACGGCTACAGCGTCTTCTCCGAAGGGGACCTCGTGTACGCGGAGAAAAACCGCTGGCTTCCGTTCCTGCCCTACGTCGTGCATGTGGGCGTTATCCTCTTCCTTATATGCCATCTAATCAGCGGCCTGTACGGGTACAGGAACTCCGGCCTGTATATATTCCAGGGCGATGCGGCCAAATCGCCGGGAGGAGACTATTATCTCCGGCTGGACAGGGTTGTGGTGGAAAACCGCCCGGACGGCAGCCTGAAAAACTACGGCAGCTTTCTCACGGCCATAAAGGACGGAAAGACGCTCAAGACGGGTTTTGTCACGGCGAACAAGCCGATGTTCGTGGAAGGCGGAGCCGTTTACCAGCGCGAGTTCGGCGAGAATTTAAAAGGCATATACCTGGAGCTCGAAAACCGCCCGTCGGGCGCGAAGGAATCTCTCTACCTGCCGAGGGCGGTAAAAGAGGCCGCCATACCCGGTACGCCTTATACCATAGGGATCGACAAGTTCATCCCGGACTTCGGCGTAGACCAAAACGGGGAGCCGGTCAGCCTCTCCGATAACCTCGCAAACCCGGCGGTTATGCTGAGCCTGTGGGAGGGCGGGAAAATACGGTCGCAGGGATGGCTCTTCCTGAAAGACCCCGGCAGGGATACTTTCAAGGATGCGGCCATATCGCTCAGGATGACCGACCTGGACATCAGGCCGTACAGCAGCTTCGACGTGAACCGCGACCCGAGCGTACTTCTCGCGCTCGTTGCGGCCTGCCTCGTGATGTTTGGCACGCTCGTTACGCTGTACTTCCGGCGGGAGCGCGCCTGGGCCAAGATAGACGAAAAGGGCGGCCGTGCGCAGGTGGTTTGTACGGACGAAGATTTGTACGAGAAACTGGTATAATCAGCTTCCGCTGACGGAGATGGGCCGAAGCAGTATGGTAGGCGAGCCGGCCCGGCCCTGGAACCGCAGGTCGTCGCCGACGGCTTCCACCTCGGAGAAGACCGACAGGATATTCCCCGCGATTGCCGCCTCCCTGACAGGGTAGGCGACCTTCCCGCCTTCAATCCACTGCCCCGATACGCCGACCGAGAAATCGCCGGAGACGGGGTTCGCCGTGTGCATACCCAGCACCTCCTGGACGATAAGACCGGAGGATACCGAGGTTATCATAGAGTCCCTTGTCGAGGCCCCGGCGCGGATGTAAAGGTTCGTCGCTCCAACCATCGGGCCGGAGCGAAAGCCGCCGCGCACGGCATTGCCGGTGGATACGGCCCCGGCCTTCCTGGCGGTGTATGTGCTGTGCAGGAAACCCCTTAGCACTCCACCCTCCACGAGCGGAGTCGTCTGCGACGGGACGCCCTCGTCGTCGAACGAGCGGGACGCGGTGCCTCCGGGCAGGAGTCCGTCGTCGTAGATGCCGATTAGCTCCGAGCAAATCTTCTTGCCGAGCTTCCCGGGGAGCATGGAGCGGCCCTTGATGAGCGCCTCGCCCGAAAAAGACGCCGCCAGCACGCCCAGGAAATCCGGCGCGATGTAGTTTTCAAGGATGACTGGGAAGGAGCCGGACGGGGGTTTCCTGGCCCCTAGAAGGCTTATGGCCCTGAACGCCGCATCCGTGCCCACGGCCCGGAAGTCCAGCCTGTCCACCCTTCGCCCGGACTCGAACCCGTAGCCCATCTGGGAATCGCCGCCGTCTTCCGCGACGGCCATTATCCCGCAGCCCACGTATGTGCCCTTAGACTGCGCCTTGACGCCGTTTGAGTTCACGAGCACCCACCACGCCTCCGTGAACGAGGCCGAGGCGCTCCTGACCTTAGTTATCCTGCCGTCGAACCGGCGCGCCGCATCCTCAAGCGTCATGGCGTAACCTATCTTGTCCTCCTCCGTCAACTTTGATAAGCTGTCGTCGAAATCCGTGAAATCGGGGAAAGGGTCTATCGGCGGGGCGGGGACGGCGTTCATCTCGTCCGGCTCGGAGTTTTCGGCGTTCTGCGCGGCCTTAAGCGCGGCCTCTCTTGCAGCGTCCGCCGAACCCGTGGAAAAGGCGAACCCCATCCGGCCGTCCGGCAGGAGCGCCCTTATCCCGACGCCCCATGTGCGCGCCTCCTCAAATGCGTCCAGCTTCTGCTCCTTCACCTCTGCGGAAGAAGCGGCCGAACCGCGCACATACACGTCGTAACCGGCTATGCCCTTTGCCTTCAGTATTCCGGCGGCCGCCAGGGCCGCGTCCATCAGCTCGTTTTCGTCCATGGCTCACTCAAAATAGCTGGCCGACGCGGTGTCGGACTCCCAGACGGTGACCATCGATACCTGAATCGACTCGGTGTTTATCTTCTTCGCCAGGGTCTCGTAAATCCATTTCGCGATGTTCTCGGAGGACGGGTTTATCTCGGTGAACGGAGCCACTTCGTTTACGAACGAGTGTTCCAGCACCGAGATGACCTCGTTCGTATCATCCTTCAGGGCCTTGAAGTCCATCGCGAGGCCGATATCGTTCAAGACATCGGACATGATATACACCTTCACCTTCCAGTTGTGGCCGTGCAGCCTCTCGCATCTGCCGTTGTAGTTCCTCAGCTGATGGGCGGCGGCGAACTTCGTCTCTATCATAAGTTCGTACATTCCTTTGGTCTCTCCTTTTTTTTACAGGCTCACGCTCCAGTCTTTAATATATTTTAAATCCGTTTGTTAGTCAAGGAAATCAGGATAATTTAGGTTGTTTGACCGCTGTTTCCATGTTATATTATTCTTTATTTCTTAAGTTACCAGGAAATCGGAACCGGAGGAGTTGCTATGAACGGCCAGGGCCGGAAGAACACCGTTATCATATCGAAGACAAGGAGACTCCTGATATACGCGGACGACGTAGTGCACGTGCTGGTGGCAGTGGCGCTTCTGCTTTCGGCGCTCTTCATGCTCGGCTTCACCGCGATGAACTTCCGCGAGATAAACATCTCGTCCATACTCCTCGTGATAAACGACGTGCTCTTCGTCCTTATCATAATGGAGCTTCTCTGGACGGTCATACGTTATCTCAAGCGCCAGGAGTTCTCCCTTAAGCCGTTTCTGGCGATAGGCATAATATCGAGCCTCCGGAGGATACTGATGCTGGAGGCGCAGCTGTCCATGAAGGACCATACCGATGTTTACCCGCTCTACGAGCTGGGCATAAGCACGGCTATCGTCCTGGTGCTGGTTGTGGCATACTACCTGATGAACAAGGTGGAAACAAAGGACTGACGGGCATATGTTCCTGAAATTAATGGTGAAGTGGCTTATAAACTCGGTAGCCGTCTTTGTCGCGAGCTATCTTGTAAAGGGCATTATAATAGAGCACTTCTGGGCGGGAGTTATAGCCGCGGCGGTACTGGGCATCGTAAACGCCTTCATAAAACCGGTGATATTCATACTCACGCTCCCGATAACCCTCTTGACGCTGGGGTTCTTCACGCTGATAATAAACGCGCTGATGCTCAGGCTGGTAAGCTGGGCAGTCGATGGGTTCGTGGTCAGCGGCTTCTGGGCCGCGTTCTGGGGCGCCCTAATAATAAGCATCGTAAGCTGGTTCATCAGCATGGTTTTTGACTCTGAAATCAGGCTCGTCCGGGGAGGGAGGCGCTAAGTGTCCCATCTGCACATACCGGACGGAGTGCTGCCCGTATGGCTGTGGGTCTGCGGCTTCATAGCGGCGATGGCGGCCGTGCTCTTCTCGCTTTACATGGTGAGGGGGGTCGAGCTGAAGAAGAAAGTGCCGCTATTGGGTATGATGTCCGCGATGATGCTCGTCGGGATGAGTATCGAGACCCCGATAGCGTACCACCTTAACCTTTCGGTGATAACCGGGATAATCCTGGGCCCCTGGCTTGCAATCGTCGCCGCGTTCATGGTCAACATAATCCTGGCCCTGGTCGGGCACGGCGGCGTGACCGTGGTCGGGCTGAACACCATCGTCATTGGCTCGGAGGGCGTGATGGGCTGGCTGCTCTTCCGCATCATCAGGAGATTCCTCAAGCCCGGGCTCGCCTCGGGCATTTCGACCGTCATAACCCTGTTCATATCCACCTGCATCATGCTGCTCATCGTATATATAGCAAACATAAACTTTAACGCCGCGCCGATGCACGAGCTGAGGGACATACTGGAGACGAAGTCCGCGGACATCCTTTTGAAGGCGCTCAGCCTGAAGCCGGAGTTCAACTTCAGGCTATTCGCCATAGCCGCCTTCGGTCTCGGGATATTCGGCTGGACGATAGAGGCGCTGGTGACCGGGACGGCTATCAAGTTCATAAGCAGGGTCAAGCCGGACATCATCGGCGTGCCGAATGGCGGCTCCGGCAGAGAGAGCTGATGGACATATCCAGGCTTGACTACTGGGCCGCGTCGGGCGACAGCGTCATCCACCGGTCAACCGTCCTTTTCAAGGTGCTGTCCACCGCGCTTATAATAGCCTCCATCGTCGTCACCCACGACCTGCCCGTCCTTTTTTCCGTATATGTGTTGGTGCTGATAACCGTGCGCGCCGCCGGGCTCCCGCTCCTGCCCGTACTCGGCATATCCATATTCCCCGGACTCTTCGCCATACTTTTCGCCGTCAGCCAGTTATCCGCCGGATGGCAGGTGCCCGTCACCACGATAATGAAAGCCCTCACCGCCGCTACGGCCATGATACTGCTGATTTCCACGACCCCTTTCGCGGACGTCGTCGGCTTCGCGGGCAGGTGCCTCCCCAGGGTGGTGATGGACGGGCTTTTCATGACGTACCGCTCCTTCTTCATCCTTCTTGAGCAGTTTGACCACTTCCTGAAGGCCCTTAGGCTCCGGGGCGGGTTCCGGCCCCACAGGCTGATAAAGAACAGCGGGAATATTGCCGCCGGTATCGGGCATGAGTTCATCAGGGCCCTGGACAAAAGCCAGATGCTGTATAATGTGATGACTATACGCGGCTACAGCGGTAAGCTGGGCGCCGAAAGGGGGATAGGCAGGATTACGCCTGAGGATTTCCCGTATTTCATCGCCGCCGCTTTTTTCCTCGCTGAGGCGGTGTTCATCGGCCGCCTGGGCCATGTGCAGTTCTACAGGGCGATGCCGGTCGTTCTGATTTTATATCTCGCGGTCATGGAGGTTTACAGGTCTTGGAAGAGATAGTACGCATAAGCTGCGTCAAGCATGTCTATCCGGACTCCACCGAAGTGTGTCTTTGCGGGCTGGACTTTGTCGTAAGAAAGGGCGAGCGGGTGGTGATACTCGGCCCGAACGGAAGCGGCAAGACCACGCTCATCTACCACGTCCTGGGCCTACTCTCGCCGGACGAGGGCAGCGTCCGGGTCTTCGGGCACAACCCCGCCACGGAATTTGATACAATAAGAGAGAAGGTGGGCGTTGTCCTACAGAACGTGGATGAACAGATAATCGCCCCGACCGTCCTTGACGACGTCTCTTTCTCGCCGAGGAATTTCGGGTATTCGAAGGCGGAGACGGAAAGGCTGGTGGGTGAGGCCTTGTCTGAGTTGGGCATAGAGGATATACGGCACAGGGTATGCCATTATCTCTCGGGCGGCGAGAAACGCAAGGTGGCGCTCGCGGGCGCACTGGTGCTAAAGCCTCAGATTCTCGTACTGGACGAGCCTTTCGAGGGGCTTGACCCGCTCTCCAGGCGCGAGCTGGCCGAGCTCTTAAATTCCCTCAACAAAAAATGGGGGATGGCGTTACTCATGTCCACGCACGATATCAACATAGTGAGCCAGATGGCGGACTCGGTATACGTGCTCGGCAAGGGCGGCGAGATACTCCTAAGGGACGCGCCGGCAGACCTCTTCGCCAGGACCGAATACTACAAGAAGGCGAGGCTGGATTTCCCGATACTGGTGGAGCTTTTCAAGGAACTGAGGGAGAAAGGGCTGGACGTGGAGCTTCCGACCGGCATGAGCGACGCGGCGGAACAGATTGTCGAACTTGTCAGGAAGACGGAGTCCCGTGTAAAGGACGCTTAATCACCGGGAGGTGGACTATGGCAACCGCTTCAAAGGCAAAACAGATATCAGTTTCGATGGAAGACAAGTTAGGGCTGCTTGCCGATATAACGGGCGCGCTGGCGGCGGCGAAGGTAAATATCACCGCGATATGCGCCTGGGGAATGGAGAACCAAAGCACGTTCATGATGGTGACCGACGGCAACGCCAAGGCCAAAAAGGCGCTCCAGCCGTTGGGCGGGAAGATAGAAGAGGACGACGTGGTAGTAGTGGAGATGCCGGACAGGCCGGGCGAACTGGGCAAGGCGGCAAACAAGGTCAAAGAAGCGGGCGTCGCCATCTGGTACCTCTACGCCGCGGCCGGCTCTAAGACCAGGAGCATCTGCGTCCTCAAAACCGAAGACGACAAGAAGGCTATAAAGG